>CAZPTV010000337.1:0-2849 GCA_964589335.1 uncultured Bacteriovoracaceae bacterium | reverse complement strand
CTGGAATCTTTACAAATCTCACTCAGGATCATCTCGATTATCATGGCACGATGGAAAATTACTTCCAAACAAAAGTCAGATTTTTTACTGAATATAATTTAGAAATTGCAGCAATTAATTCTGACGACCCTTATGGCCTTCGATGTATAGAATTATGTAAAATAAAATCTCCAAAAACAAAAATAGTAAGTTTTGGAACAAAAAACGCGTTCATCAATTGCAAAAACCTACAGTACGATATCAATGGAATTCATGGATATTTAATTGCGGGGAATGAACAAGGAGAAGAACAAATTGAAATTCATTCATCATTAGTCGGAAAATTTAACGGAATGAATATTTCTGGGGCAGCTGCTGCTGCAATTGGACTCGGAATTTCAAAAGAATACATTTCACTTGGAATTAAAAATGCCTCTCAAGTACCTGGTCGATTAGAAAAAATTGAAAATGAGAGCGGCATTCATGTCTTTGTTGATTATGCTCACACCCCTGATGCACTCGAAAAAGTATTAGAAACATTAAATTCTATTAAAAATGAGAAACTTATTACTGTTTTTGGATGTGGCGGGGATCGCGACTCAGGCAAACGCCCTCTAATGGGGGCAATTGCAGAACGAAACTCTGATCAAATCATTATTACTTCTGATAATCCAAGAACAGAGGATCCTTTTAAAATTATTCAACAAATCACAATGGGTTTGGTCACTAATAAAAAACCCATAATTGAAATAGATCGTGAAAAAGCCATTCAATCTGCCATTCAGAATTCAAAAAAAGGTGACGTTATTTTGATTGCTGGCAAAGGACACGAAGATTACCAGATCATCGGCACGACTAAACTCCCATTCGATGACCGAACGATTGCAAAAAAATGGTTATCACGATAATGCGCACAGCGATAAAAACTATCTATTATATGTAGTGATTTAGTTATTGACGCGCCTTGCGTTAATTTTCTAAGGAATAGAGAATGCTCTTATACTTCCTCTATCCTCTTCATAAATACTTTATAGCTTTCAATGTTTTTAAATACATCACCTTTCGAGGGGTTGGGGCTGCAATCACTGGAATCGTTTTATCCATGATTTTAGGTCCTTGGTTTATTCGTAAAATGTCCGAAAAACAAATAGGTCAAAGCGTTCGTGACGATGGCCCACAAACTCATCTTAAGAAAAAGGGTACACCTACGATGGGTGGGACGATGATGATTTTTTGTATCACGATTTCAACATTGCTTTGGGCTGATTTAACAAATCGTTATATTTGGATTTTACTTTTTGTAACACTTTCTACAGCAATTATTGGTTTTGTAGATGACTGGAGAAAAGTTGTTCATAAAAACTCAAAAGGGGTCAGCGGAAAACAAAAATTATTTTGGCAAAGTTTAATCGCACTGATTGCTGGATTTTTAATTCATATGCATCCGGAATCAAATCCTCAAAATTCAATATTACATTTTCCATTTTTTAAAGAACTGGTCATTGATCTTTCTTGGTTTTACATTCCATTCATTGTTTTAGTTATTGTAGGAACCTCAAATGCAGTGAACCTAACTGATGGCCTCGATGGTTTAGCAGCAGGACCCATGATTATTACTGCTTCTAGTTTCGCGGTTCTGGCTTATCTAACAGGGCATTTTAAATTAGCAGAATATCTACAAATCCCTTTCGTGCAAGGTGCCGGAGAAGTAACTATATTTTGTGCTGCAATTGCAGCAGCAGCTTTAGGATTTCTTTGGTTCAATACCTATCCTGCTGAAGTATTTATGGGAGATGTCGGATCGCTTCCACTCGGTGCTGCAATTGGAACCGCAGCAATTATTACAAAAAATGAAATTTTACTCGCCATTATTGGAGGCGTATTTGTTGCTGAAGCTCTATCTGTAATGCTTCAAGTCCTTTCTTTCAAAACAACTGGAAAAAGGATTTTTAAAATGGCACCCATTCATCATCATTTTGAATTAAAGGGTTGGCCAGAACCAAAGGTTATTGTCAGATTTTGGATCATTTCAATTTTATTGGCGCTCGTTGCGCTATCAACATTAAAACTGAGGTAGGAGTAAAATATGTATAATTTAAAAGGTAAAAGCGTACTTGTTGTTGGATTAGGAAAATCAGGTCAATCTGCCTGTAAATTTTTAATTGATGAAGGCGCAAAGGTTTTTGCTACAGATCAAAAAAATAGAAATGAATTAAATGAGGTAATGAAAAACTTAGATGGTTTGAAAATTGAATTTGATCTCGGAACAAATCATTCAAAATATTTTGGCGAAGTTGAACTCATTATTCTTTCCCCTGGAGTTCCACATACAATTGAAGGGCTTGCAGAAGCACGAGCGAAAAACATACCTGTCATTAACGATATTGAGTTAGCATCCGCTTATATTAAATGTCCAATTATTGCTGTTACCGGTACAAACGGAAAAACAACAACTACAACTCTTATTTCTGAAATGCTTAAGAATGACGGAAAAAAAGTTTTTACTGGTGGAAATATCGGTACGCCAATATTAAACATGATTTTAAATAAAGAAACACCTGATGTTGTTGTGCTAGAAGTTTCAAGTTTTCAATGTGAAAGCTTAAATCACTTTAAACCAACTGTAGCAGTGTTTACAAATTTGGAACCCAACCACCAAGACCGTTATCCTCAAGGTCTTGAAACATATTACGAAGCGAAAAAACGTTTAATTAAAAATGCTTCTGCTGAAACTGTTCTTGTAACAAATCTAGAGAACAGTCCGGCTACGCAAATTGGTAAAAATTTTCCTGGAAAAATATTTTATTTCACAAAGAAAAATCCTATGACCATCAATCCTTCATTCACCGAAGGATTTCATGGTGCTTACC
>CAZPTV010000336.1:0-2868 GCA_964589335.1 uncultured Bacteriovoracaceae bacterium | reverse complement strand
CATCTTCTTTATTAGGGGCTGCAGGAGCTGCGGGCGCGGGACTGCTCCCTGAACCACCACCTCCACCTAATAGTTTATTTACAGCATCGCCTGCTTTACCAGGAATTTTTCCTTTTAATTGTTCGCCAACTTTTTCTTTAAGAATTTCCTTACCTACTCCTTGCGCAGCATTTTTTGCTAATTGAGAAGCAGTCGCTGACCAATCAAATTGAGGATTAAAAACTGTCCCCTTAATTTTTGGTGAAGCTGTAAAATGACCGTATCTTTTATCTTTTGCATATTGGTCGAGATTGAACCAATTGTAAGTGTCGATCATATCAATTCCCATATCCAAACCATAATCCTTGAGATTAACAGTTCCCCCACCCTTCATATCTAAACCTTTGTTTGGATAAGCTTTACCGTCAATTGATTGGATTGCAAAAATTCCATTATTCAATGCAAATTTAATATTTACACTTTTATAATCACCCTTCCAATCCCCTAAATTTGCGGGAATTTTTACTTTGCTTTTTGCTATTGCAGGCAATTTATCTATAACACCTTGGCGTATTTGAGGACCAAAATCGATTGTAGAAAATCGAGCATCCAACATATCAAGAGATCCTGTACCTTTCCACGCTGAGGTTACATCTGTAGGATTTAAACCCGCTCCACCAATATTCATATTTGCACTTACAATTCCTTTAACTGTATTTCTTGCAAAAGGAACTTGGCTGTCGAGCATTTTTTGCGTACTTAAACTGGAAACAACAAGCTTTGTACCTACTTCTGGTTTCGCTGGTTTCGCATTAAATGTCATTTCTCCTTTAATCGATCCCCCAAACATTCTTAATGAAAGATCCTTTAGAGCCATCTGCAATCCATTCATTGCATAGGTACCCTTTAAATCTTCAATCATAACGCCGGTAGATTTCATTTTCTTAAAATTAAAATCTAATGAACCATTTACTTTTGCCATCATTGGATTTTCTCGAAGTTGTGTAAGCATTGCATTGTAATCAACAGGAGGGGCGGTATTTGATTCTGTCTTTCCCTGAGCTTGTGCAGCCACTTGATCTTTACGCGCTTCGGCTGCTTTTTCAGATGCTTTTAGGAGGCCATCTAAATCCATCGAAGTTGAATTCATTGAAAATTTAAAGCGTGGTGAATCAAAATTCTCCAACATACCTTTAATCAAAAAATCAAAATCTTTAGCTTTCATATTTACTGTTAAGTCTTTTATCTTGTTTGTCGCAACTTCAATGGATCCACCCATGGTGATTGGTTGTTTCATAGAATCATGCATTAATTGAATTCCGCCAAATTTTGTATTCGAAGCATATTCAATTTTTGAAAGAGGTCCCCATGCTTTTGCATCGAATTCGACATCTCCATTTAAACCATAAAGTTTGATCATCTCAATTAATTCACCAAGTTTTGCGATTTGAATTTTATTAGAGTCAATCATAAAGTTTAAATCCATTTCGTTGCCTGATTTCTTTAAATCAACTTTTGAATCAAGTACGACTTGCGCGAGATTAAAACGCATTTTACTGATTTGAATATCATCTTTACCCGCCCGAGCTGTCATTTCAAAACCCAATGGAACACCTGGTTTTTTTACAAACATTCCTGGATCCTGAATATCAACTTTATCCATTTTTAAATTTATCTTCATGTCAGCTTTATCAAACGTATTATTGGCAAGTATAGCTTTAAAAGATCCGTCTAATACTAACGGCCCATTTACTTTAATTTTCTTTTGCGTAGTTAAATCAAGATTTGCAATTAATTCAAAAGGCATTTCGCGATCTAACGAAACATCTTTGAGTGAAAAATTTAAGTCTTTAATATTATAAGCATCACCGGTTAATTCGTCTTTATACAACAGTTGTGCATGACTCATTAAAAACGTGAGTCTTGATTTTAAAGCAATGGCAGGTATCGAAGAGTCTCCGCTCTGAGCTGATGTACCGGTTCCGCCACCCGCCTGCGGCGCAGATGCTGGAGCTTCTTTCATTAAAGTCATCACATTCATTTTACCGTCTTTGAATTTAACCACATTCAATTCTGGTGATACGAGTTCAAATCTAAGTTCAGGTGAACCTGATAGAATGCCTGAAATGGGAATCGTAATGGACGCATCTTTAACATTGATTACAGATTTACCCGAAGTATCTTTTAAATTTATTCCATCAATTTTAACTTTGATTTTACCCCACAACGATAAATCCATTTTTCCAATTTCTAATTTTCCATTAATGTATTCGTTTGCCTTAGAGACGACCATAGGTCTGTATTTGTCGACATTGACTACAAAAGGTACAACGAGAACTGCTACAACTAACAACCCGATTAGAGTAAAAATTCCATAAAGTACTTTTTTCACATGATCTCCTTCGTTATTCTGATAATCTTTTTTTCATCAATTCATTAATAACTGCAGGGTTTCCCTTGCCAGCCATTTTTTTCATGACCTGACCGACGAAAAAACCAAATAATTTATCTTTTCCAGATTTATATTCATTATATTGATTTGGATTTGCAGCAATGATTTCATTGATAATGGCTAGAATTGCACTGGTATCACTCACTTGAACAAGGCCTTTTTCTTGAACGATTGCTTCCGGATTTTTTCCGCTTAAAATCATTTCCTCAAACACAGTTTTTGCAATATTATTACTAATTGTTCCCGTTCTAATTAATTTCACAAGCGCACCTAGATCTCGTGCCTTTAATGATATTTCATCAATTTCTTTATCTTTTTCTTTTGCAAGACGAAGCATTTCTCCCATAACCCAATTGCTTACAGTTTTACCTTCTTGCTTAGGATCACCTGAACTTTTGACTGCCTCTTCATAAAACTCAGCAAGCTTTTTGCTAGAT
>CAZPTV010000335.1:0-2901 GCA_964589335.1 uncultured Bacteriovoracaceae bacterium | reverse complement strand
GTAACCGTAGGCATTGGGACTGATGGACCTGCAAGCAATAATGATCTTTCTATTTTTCGAGAAATGGACACAGGAACAAAATTTCAAAAAGCCTTTCACAAAAATAATACTGCGATGACCGCTAAACAAGCTTTGCATCTTGCAACTTTAGGAGGTGCAAAATCTTTTGCTCTTGACCAAGAAATTGGTTCTATCGAAGCAGGAAAAAAAGCTGATCTTACATGCATTAGTTTAAATGAACCACACATGCATCCAATAAATGATATCGCAAGTACACTGGTCTACGGCACTTCTGGACTCGAAGTTGATCACGTCGTTTGTGATGGAAAGATTTTATTAAAAAATAAAAAACATACTACCATTGATTTAAATTCTCTTTATGAACGAGTCGAAGAGCTAAGAAATAAAATCCACAAGGCGCTAAAATGAAAAATTTAAATTCAATGGGACTTAAAATTTCTTCTGGTAAAATTTATGTCCTCGATCAAACCTTGCTACCCATTGAAGAAAAATGGCTTGAGTGCAACCATCCAAAAGTAATGGAAACATTAATTAAAAAACTTTCCGTTCGCGGCGCACCCCTCATTGGAGTTGCTGCCGCTGTTTCTCTTGCACACTTTATTGAAGAATATAAACCGAGTGAAAAAGAATTTGTCCATGAAGCTATGAGACTCCGTGAATCCAGACCCACTGCTGTTAATTTAATGCATGCAGTAGACCGCATGGTGAAATCAAGTAACAGAATTCTTGAAGCAGAAATGATTTTTGAAGAAGATATCTTGCTCTGTGAACGCATGGCAAATCACGGTGAAAAACTAATCACAGACGGAGATAATATTCTCACTCACTGTAATGCGGGAGGACTCGCTACCGTCGGGATTGGCACTTCAATCGGTGTAATTCGTAGAGCACACGAAAACGGAAAAAAAATTCATGTCTACGTTGATGAAACACGCCCATTATTTCAAGGCGCTCGCTTAACCGCGTGGGAGCTTTCTAAATTAAATATTCCTCACACTTTAATTTGCGACAATATGGCAGCCATGCTCATGCAACGCGGACAAATTCAAAAAATATTTACAGGCGCAGATCGAATCGCTCAAAATGGTGATTCTGCAAATAAAATTGGTACATATAGTTTAGCTGTTTTAGCAAAACATCATAAAATTCCATTTTATATCGTTGCTCCTTACACGACGATTGATACGAATTGCCCCACAGGAGCTGATATTCCCATTGAAGAAAGAAATCCTTCGGAAATACGTTATCCGAATGCAAATCCATCAAGCCCTGTTTTTAACCCGGCATTTGATGTTACACCATGTACATTGATCACTTCGCATGTCTTAGATAGTGGTATTAAAAATTTTTAACCGTTTTTAATTATTCAAATCGGCAATTATTACCTAATCAAAATTAATTTCCTATCTACTGCTTCTATTAATTAGTCGAACAGAAATAGATGACGTGTGGAAGAGTAGTATTCTATTATTTTCAATTACTTGTAGCGCTCGCAACGCTTGTTTCGGGTTGCTCACCTACTCTTATTCGCCCAATCACTGAAACTCCAAATTCTTCTTCACAAACTACTGCATCAGTTAATTTAATTCCATTTTCTGCAAACTGGCCTTTCGATGCTGGCACTGAAGCAAGTTATACATTTGATTCTTCAAAAATAGATTTTAGCGCTGGTGTATGCAGACTCACTCCGCTTGATCAGCTTGATGATACAAATACAGCAACTGGTTTTTCAGGTGGAACTCATTATGGAACAGCTTGGAACGCAGGAACAAGCACGGTCACACTTGCAAATGCAGGCGGTTGCGATGCAACTTCTACAAATTGTTCTGAATTAGATTCCAGCTGGACTCCTCAATATTCAAATTTAATTGCTTATTGGAAAATGAATAATAATTGGAATGATTCTTTTTCAACAAATAATGGAACCGCTGCCAATAATGCAATATTCACTACATCTTCTAAGCTTGGTTCACATTCAGGAAATTTTTCTTCTACAAATACAAATGACTATATTTCAGTTCCTCGTACAGCAGCACTAAGTCCAACTACAGCTATCACAGTCGGGTTTTGGTTTAAAGGAAATGCACAAGGCAACTATAAATATCAGCTTTGTATGTCTGGATCTGCTTATGCAGCATCATATGGCTTTTATACAGGAGGAGCGGGGGGTTTAATTTTTTATTTCTCTGGGGGCCCTGCTGCATTTTACACATCCCCAGACGCTGGAAATACGATTTGGGATAATAGATGGCATTACGCTGTAGGTACCTATGATAAAGTAAAGCTTAGACTTTATGTTGATGGAAAAGAAATTAGCACGGGAACAGTTATCACAGATAATATTTATTACCAAAATACAAATGATCTTTTTATTGGTTCATATGATCCATCCGTAGTCACATCCACTAGTTTTAAAGGTCAACTTGATGATTTCGCCATTTGGAATGTTCGTCTGACTGCCGATGAAATTCAAATGATTTACAATCGTCAATCATCTAGATTTGCTGGTACTTATACATCCCGAATTATGGATGTTGGTTCATGGGGTGCTGGAACCGCAACCTGGACTGAATTAGCCTGGACTCCAACACTTCCATTTGCAAAAGAGCTAACCGACTACACCTCTGGCTCAGTACAAAACGAAATTTCTGCTGATTATAGTGCACTTACTACAGACACTTTAATGACAGGGAATGTTGGCCTTTGGCACTTAAATGAAAGTAGTTGGAATGGAACCGCAGACGAGGTCAAAAACGATTCGAGTGTTTCAAGTCATGGAACAGCAGTTAACGGAGCAACGATTACTACAAATGGAAAATTTGGAAATGCAGGAGAATTTGATGGAACGAATGACTATCTAGATCTTGGCAATAGTGCGAC
>CAZPTV010000334.1:0-2919 GCA_964589335.1 uncultured Bacteriovoracaceae bacterium | reverse complement strand
AATCACCAAGCGATCAACATTATAGAGAGTTCGATCTTGCAATTGATTTTTGCGAAGACGTAGTTCGATGGCCAGATAAAAAAGTAAATGATTTAATTCAATTTTGTCAGTCTAAGGGAGCGATTGCAAAATTATCTAGTATTCATATAAATATTTGGTTTGGTAAATATAATAAATTATCTTGTGTGAATAAATTTATAAAAGAACAAATGAAAATGACATTACCACAAGCGATGGATAAGATTGTATACATCGGAGATAGTCCAAATGATGAACCATTTTTTCAGCACTTCAAAAACTCAGTTGGCGTACAAAATGTTTCCAAGTTTCTAAAGCAGCTTCAGTTTCCACCCGCGTACATTACAGACCAAGAATCTGGCCGAGGATTTAAAGAACTCGTTGATCATCTCACAAAAAAATAATTCTTATCACGAAAGCCAAACAAAAAAACGTTTTGCAAGCGAATCGCGCACGCAGGATGCGATGCGCGTGCCCCACGGAAGGGGCACAGAGCTTGCAAAACTTGTTTTTGTTTGGCTTTCTAGGTTAATGTTATTTTTTTGTGAATGAAAAAATAAAGATGTCTTTGATTTCACCTTTAGGGTCTTGAGCTTGGCTGATGAACATATCTTGTGCATAACCGAGTTGAACGATTGCATCGACGGCTTTTTGTAAGTAAGGTCGACCCGGATCTGCAAGTATGATATGACCTTTGTCTTTACAGTGGGAATTCAATGTTTTTGCCACAAATTCAGGGTGCGTATTTTCATATAAAATATCGCTACCAATAACAAAGTCAAACTTCCCGAGATTGTTCGTTTCGTTTCTCCAATGAATTCGTTCATATTTAATATTTGTAGAATTTAATTCTTGGTTTTTCTTTAAAAAGATTGGAACTTCTTCATGAAAATCAGTTGCAACTACATTTGCTCCACACTTATAGGCAACTATAGAAGGTAGTGCAAGTCCGCAACCAATTTCTAATACTGATTTATCTTTTAGCCATCCTCCCATTCGAACTAAATATTCAGCTAATGCAATGCCCGAGGGCCATAGCACTCCAAAATATGGACACAAGTCTTCTGCAAGTGGATCACGTTCGTCTTTTATTTCTGAACAAAGCTGATCAATGGCTTGGTCTAAATCCTTTAAGGTTTCTACAGTGAGCGTGTAGTTTGCATTTAAAGATTTAAAATTATGTTTTCGTAATACGGTTTCATATTGCATATCAATGATTCTCCAACAGATTTTTCATATCGTCTGGTAATTCGCTTTCAATTGTCATCCATTCATTTTTTGAGGGATGAAAGAATTTTAAAGATCTGCTATGTAGGGCGTGCCTTTCAAAACCGAGCTCTTCATTCATTTGTTCTGTAAATTCACCTTTAACAATATATTCTAGAAATAAGTTTTGATTGGGGCCATATAATTTATCACCCATCACATAATGACCAATGTGAGATAAATGAACTCGAATTTGGTGTTGTCGTCCTGTCTTTAGAGTGCAATCCAATAAAGTCATTCCATTTTTACGGGCTAAAACTTTAAAATCTGTTTGTGCTGATTGAAGTGAATGTGGATTCAAAGGATTATCAATATCTTTGCCGTGGCCAGGGTCATATGCTTTCATTTTTAATCTAACGATGTCACCAACAGCAGATCCAATGTCAGCGTTAACAGTGAACTCATCTTTTTCAATGATTCCATTAGCAATTGCAAAATATTTTTTTTCAGTTTCTCGATTTGAGAATTGTTCTATGAGCTCTGTTGCCATGGTTTTCTTTTTTGCAATGATAATTAATCCACTTGTCTCTCGGTCTAAGCGGTGGATTAAGTATAAGTTTCTATCATCATTCGGATTCGTGTTTCCGACAGAAATCCATTCTTTTCGATCGTGTTTTAAAGTTGTGAGAAGTGTATGATAGATAAATCGACCAGCGGGATGAACGGGTAGATTGCCCGGTTTATCAACTACCATTAAGTCTTCGTCTTCATACGCAATTTTATAATTAAAATCTACAAGAGGTTCTTCTGTGTTTTTCTTAGAAGTAACTTTAATTTTGTCACCCGACTGCAATAGAGTCGAAGCTTTTAGTCGTTTGCCAACCAGAGTAATTCGTCCGTCATCAATTGCTTTCTGTAGTTCGTTGCGAGATTTTCTCTTATATTGATCTTTCAAAAAATGATCGGCACGCACTCCTGCGTGCCCATCATCTACCGTATAAGTAACGACAACTGTATCGTCGAATATTTCACGAACTCTCAGATCACCTGGCATTTTATTCTTTAATAATATCTACAAAATTGCCGCAAACAAATTGAGTGTTTCCTGCTTTAAATGAATCTTTAAATACTTCTTTCATTGAGTCTTTTGGCGCAGCGTATTCAAGATTTACCAAAGTTGCTTCGTAGTATTTTGTAAACTCTCTATCAAAATTTGTTCCGAGTGTAGCCATGAAACCTTCTTCATCTTTAAATCTTGGAAATAATTCATATGCTTCGTCTCTAGATAATGCTTTATTAGAAATTCTTAATTCTATTGTATTTTTAGCGTTGGAGATTGTTCGGGATTTAGCATCATATTTAAGTCTAGATCCAAGTAAGAAAACTGCTGAATCAGCTAAAAAACCTTCTTGGCTTGTGATTTCTGCAGAAGCTCTCAAGCTACCTTTTGCATTGGTAAATAGTGAGACCTGAGTGACTGCTCCGTACCCACCTGTACTTACGCAGTAAAGTTGCGGAACATTTGCGAATGCAGTTAATGTAAAAATATTTAATAAAAACACGAATAAGAATTTCATTTAATACCCCCAAATATAAAAATAATAATGCATTGCTTATAATATGTTGCATTAGATTGCGCAATGGTTTTTAATGAAAAAAATAAAAAACTATCTAATAATAATATTTTATATAAAT
>CAZPTV010000333.1:0-2921 GCA_964589335.1 uncultured Bacteriovoracaceae bacterium | reverse complement strand
AAGCAAGACTTGAAAGTAACTCAATCAATTTCCGTAAGTAAATATATTCTTAAATGTGTAGGCAAAAGATTAACTCTTATAGAAGGCAGTGACCGTCATACTTATATTTGGAACGGCACGAGTTTTTCAAAAAAATAGCGATAAACGCTACTCCATTTGGCTTCCACTAACGAGCGCATTAAATATTTTTTTAAAATTACCATGCGTATATTTGTTCGCTCTCAACTTACAAAATTCTTCAAACGTAGATTTTTCAGGATTATCTAAATAAAAATCTAAAAAATCATGACCAATTATGAATAAACATGAAAGAGGTTGAATTTGAGTATGAGTCAACTGATTGGGAAAACCTGTCCCATCATTATTTTCGTGATGTTCTAAAATAATTTTCTCCAAATCCGCTGGAATTTCTTTAAATTTTAAAACCAATTCGGCTGATTTTTTTGGATGTTCTAGAATTTCATTTTTTTCATTATTAGTTAAACCTGGAGTGTTCAAATCTCGAATTTTTGCTAATTTATCGTTACTTAGCGTGAGGTCGTGTATTAGGGACGCTAAGACAAGGCGCAAATAAGTCCCCGGCGATGTCCAACCGATTCTGTGTGCCATACCCACAAGCGTCTCCCCCAATAAAAGACTGTGAGATGCAATATATTGAGAGGTGACTTCATTTGACTGTGAAATTGTTTTCGATAGATTTGGATTCTTATCTACAAGTTTTAAAACTAATAGCGATGTTTTTTTTGCTAAAGATTGCGTTTCTTCATTAAATCCAAATTTTTTAACTGATTCAGACATCGCTGTTACTGCTTCTTTTCCCGCTGCGCGCATTATTTCATCTGCTGGATTTTTATTTAGCAATAACGTGTCCACAGTCGATATACATTCTGTTACACTTTTTGTTGGTGCTAATTCATTCTTAATCTCTAAATTGCTCGATTGATGAATTGAAGTGTCACTTGCGTTCACGTCTAATTTAGCTGCTTCTTTACGAGTCGATAAAATTAATAAACCTTGATTTAACATTTCTATAAACTTTTGTTTTCTAGCTTGTAAATCTTTATGAACAGTGACTCTATTGTATTGTTGTCGGATGATATAGTTAATTTGAATTAATTTTTTATATCTTTGTTTTAAATCCTCATAAATGATTGGCATTTTTGCGCATTCATTTACTTCATTCGACAGGGCTTCAAATGCGTCTCTAGACTCTAATATCTTTACTCTGATTTCTTTGAGTGTCTTAGGATCTATGGGCTTCGCTGAATCATTCATTTTAAAATCACTCTGTAGCCGTACCTGTTTCAAAAAATTTTGAAACCATGAATTTACCATTTTTAATTATATTTAAATATTTTTGATTCAACTCTAAAATTAAACCACTCAAGTCCTCTACTATCGATTGTGGGTCAATACTCTCTATTTCTTTATTCATCGCTTCACTATCCGCTAACAGACCGAGAATATTTTTTTCAAGTATTTTAATTTTTTCAGGCAATTTATCTGCTTTTATATATTTATTTTCTAATTCATTTTTTAATTCGATCAATATTTTCTCTTTCTTATTTAGGTAATCGGAAAATGCTAAAAGAATTTTGTCACGTATTGGCCCCATCGGTGACCCTGAAATTATATATTGCTCGGCTTCTTTTATATTCAGGAATACGGAAATTGTTTCTATTTTTGAAATGATAATTAAATCGATATTGGTTCTTAATGCAATAAATTGTGATTCAAAAAGAATATCAAGACATTCCTGCGTTGCAATTATATCTTGAATATTTAAAATTAATGGCTCTTTATTAGCGATAAATAATTTAGTTAATACCCCATGTATAGCTTTCGCTTGCTCTAGGGTTATCTCACCTTCAATGCTCAATATAGAATATCTACGTTTTTTTGAATGACTTACTTTCACAAAGACCACCCAGGACTTGTAATAAATTCAATCTACTTTATAAGTACATAGTGTATGTCATCTCCCAACCCATTACAATCAAAGGGCGCAACGCAACACGCGTTCAACCAGGCGGAAAACGCCCTATTTACGCGCTATTCTAATGACATCAACACTGTACCTCATACTTATATGGCATTTTATGAAAATATTTTTCCTTCACTTCAATTTCCCAAAGAAGCTCTCGGGTTACTAGAGTTTTCAGACAACATCGAAATCGAAATTTCTAAATTTATTAAAATCATTAAACAATTCCCTAATGATTTTGAAAAACTTTCGGCACTCATTAAATCGAACAGTCAAACAAACACGATTGATTCATCTGAATCTTCTCTTTTAAGAAATTATGGAATTGAAAATTCTAGAAATTTCTTAATTTCGCTTTATCTTTCTAAAGTTTCTCTTGGAAAAGATTACACATGGGATCAAAGAACAAATCGTCCGATCAATGGAAATAATTTTTATTTAAAATATGCATTAGCCACTCAAAGTAAGTATACTGGATCAGCAATCCATCTAGCTTATAGTGTTGGTTTGATTTATGACATTCTGACATTGGTGGCTAAAAATACTTTATCATCTCCTTCACCTGTTGTTAATTTTATTGAAAAAATATTTAAACAAGAATTAAAAGCAGCGACCATTGGCCATCTTTTATCTAAACAACTTAAAGATCTTTCATTGTCTCACTTCGCATTTAGTGCGTGTTTATTTCGTGGAGTTGGTCAAATTATTCACTCAATTTTAAACCCTACCTACATTCAATTTCATACAAAACTCACCGGGGATCTGCTTTCACATTCTGTAGAAACCTCATGCGAAAATGCTCTATTTGGTGTATCGAGCGAAACCTTTGCAAGCATTCTTTGTGATGTTTTTCCGCTTTTTAAACCAATTAAAAATTTAGTTTATTTTCTTTAGTTATGGCCTGTCACCCTTATTCATAGCAAGTGAATTAAGCAAA
>CAZPTV010000332.1:0-2930 GCA_964589335.1 uncultured Bacteriovoracaceae bacterium | reverse complement strand
ATGTTGCCACATTACGAGTTTGTTTTTCTTTAAATCTTCAACATTGTCATATTTACGATCGTCAGTGTTATCAAAGTAAATCCAACCCATGTGTGCCCAAAAAAATCCGTTATTAATATTATAAGGATCTTTTTCACCATCGACGTAACGATGGTGAATTCGGTGGTCACTACTCCATGTTAATGCGGTATTTTGTAATCCAGCAGCACCAAAGAGTAGGTAAAATAATTCAACAATTGGATGACAATCATATGCCTTATGAGAAAAACATCGGTGATATCCGGCGGTAACAGACATTCCGACTACGGTGTAGATAAGAGACATATTAAGAACATCGATCCAACGAAAGCCTTCTGTGAGTAAACAATGAACCAATAACCCAATTGTAATAATTGGAAATAAGGTTAGAAAAATAGCATTTTGTAAGTTCAACTTCTTAGGTTGCCCTTTAATCATAACGTTAATTGGCATGCACCTAATTCTCTATAGGTTAATAAAATTTGGCAATAGAGAATGTATATGTTTGGTGGAAAATTCAAAGATTGAGTACTCAAATATTAGTTATAAAGTGCTTTAAGAGTTTGTATATCTTTATTGCTTAGTCCTATTTTAATTTTAATTAAATCTGATCCGTTTTTGAGTCTAGTTTTTGTTATTAAAGTTTCATCTTTTAGTGAAACACTTGAAGACTTAATGCATCCATTTATACCTGTTTCATTAATGCAAAAATCGAGGCCAGTTAACTTTCGTATAAGTGTAGAATAGCAGTAGGACATAATAGAATTTGAATCATAAGTGGTATAGTTTTTTGAAGATTGAAAAAGGGTTTCTAAAAGTATTACTTCAGTTGTAATGCAATTCGCATCATTTTTCGCTTCTATTCTTACATGCTCATGTCTTAGGCCTGCAACATGACCAAATTCATGAATTGCAGTCATCTGAAGAGATTGTTGAGTTGAGACCATACCTAATCGGCCATTTAAAGTGCGTTTATATCTCAAAAATACCGCATCAACTGTATTTAAATCTGTTCGATGGTATCCATATGTATCGAAGTATGAATGTTCACCTATCGTTGATTCACCAAACGATTCATTGGTTCGGTTTTCACCATAGGCTTGAAAAATAATTAGATCTGGATTGTTTGTTTCTGAGCAGTTTTTCCAACCAATAAATTCAATACCAGTGCGCGAGATCGAATATTCTTCTGTGATTGTGGTTGAGATTACTGATTTGATTTCATTTGAAAATTGTACAAGTCCTGCATCTCTTAAAGTGTATTGAAGGCTAATATTGTTTTTTATTTTTGTGATATCGTTATCGTTTCCCCAACAAACGACAATTGATTTTTTACTCCATTTGACTTCGGGTTCTGCAATGCTAGGAATGAAAGGCAATGCGCTTGATTGAAAAAGTAAAAATAACGGTAAGAGATATCGCCAAGACATAAGGCTCTATAGCACATCGCGTCTAAATTTTAAATGTTTTGTATTTAATTAATAAAATTGAGTATTTATAAATAAAAAAATCCCGAGAAGTTATTAGCTTCTCGGGACTTTGTATAAGAATATTAAAGTGAATTATTTGTTAATACTTGTTCCGTCTAATGTACTTTTTTCATCAAGAAGTGGAGCGTTTGGAACTGTAACATTCACACATCCACATGCGGTTTCATCGATCGCATCTCGAAGTGCATTTGCAGTATTAACTATATGATTGGAAGTACAGTAACGAGCAGTGTCCTGATAGTAACAAGCTTCAGTGCTATCGCCCCAATTTGGTGAATAAACGCATCCAGAGCTAGGTTCTGGATTACCATCTCCAGGAAATGGGAACCCATTATAGTTATTACCATTTTGATGAACAATGATTCCAGTTTTTACATATGAATCACATGCAAATGGATAGCTTGTATTTGCAGGCGGACCAAATACGTCTTGATAAACGCATGCGCCCAATTGTCCATTTTTAGCTTTAGCAATAAGAGCAGCATCTGATAAGCTTTTATCATTTAAATACGGATTTACACATGTCGTAACTGGTGCTGCAATTTTAGGGCAACAAGCATCTTTGCTAATTGCATCTCTTAAAGCAACGGCTGCATTTTTCTTATAACTTGTAGGATCACAAGAATAACCTGCAATTGAAGTAGACATAAAGCAGATATCGCTTCCACCTTTATGTTGATTGCCTGGAATGCTAAGGTTTTTATCTAAGTCTTTTGCATATAAGCATCCTGTAGAATCACCAGATGCTGGATTTTTTGGCCAGCCTGTATGGCCTAAAGAGCCTACAACGCTTGAAGTAACATAAAAATCACAAACACCAACCGGTGTATTTCTGTGGTCTGATATCGCACATCGGCCTAATTTACGGTTAATTGCCAAATCAAAAAGTTGATCATCAGATAGTGTTAAATATGATTTTAGCTTTTGACTATCACATGACTTATCTAGAAAAGTTGCTTTAATAAACTTTGGTGTATTTGCAGAACCTTTCATAGCACTTGAAATCATCGAACCACTTGCTGATGTAGATTTAGAGCCTGATGAAGAACTTGGCCCAGCAAGGTTATTAACAATTTGTTGTGATTGTCCATTTGATCCAGCGGCAAAAACAAAATTAGAGCTAATCACGCTTAAAATAGACAAAAACGAAATAAACTTTGAATTCCTCATATATCCCCCTATATGCACTATGTCTTATAGTCTATTATAGTGGATAATATTAGTCAACTAATTGTTTAAGCTAATAAAATCATTCATAATTTTAAATATATTCAATAATATCAGCTATTTATAAATATGATTTAAACAGAGTCTAGTATAGGTATGAAGGATAAATGGTGCGGCTGGACGGACTCGAACCGTCACGCGGTTAAGCATACGCCCCTCAAACGTACGTGTCTACCAATTCCACCACAGCCGCAT
>CAZPTV010000331.1:0-2950 GCA_964589335.1 uncultured Bacteriovoracaceae bacterium | reverse complement strand
ATCGCTGTTGAGTGATGAAAGTCCGGTGCTGTGGATTCTGTATTTCCAAGCACATTAATTAAGAGATTGTTTCGAATCGTTAAAAGCTGATTGTAAGCGGTATGATCCCAGGACACTGCTCCACCATCGCTTAGCATCTGGACTGGATCTTTTATGATATTATATTCCGCCACGCCACTACCATTGATCGCAAGTCCAATGTACCCAATGTGCTCTAGGATATTATGATGAACATTGAATCCAGATGCGGGATCAGTCTTGCTTCCTACAGATACACCCATGTATGTCCAATCGCTTGCTACAATACCTGGGATCGTCGCTATATTTTGAAAAACATTGTAAGAAACATCTAGGGAGCTAGCATAATCTAGTTTTAGTCCAAGCTCCCAAAGATCATGAAAGTAATTATTCTGAACAGCGAACCCTGTGTTGCTGTAACCAATCAGACCAGTGAAAGAATTGCTGACTTCACAGTTCTTCACTGTAATTCCAGTGCCGTTGTATGGAAGATGAAATGCATATACTTTTGCACCTTCCAATTTTAAATGCTCAATTTTGACATAACTTACGCTTGATGACAGAACAACTGCCTTATCTCTACTTAAATATTCCACTTTACCAACAGCGGGGTTCACGTTCGCTGGAGCCCAAAAATAAAGAAAGTTCGTGGCAGCGTCGAAATACCACTCTCCGGGCTGGTCGATGAAAGCCAAGGCTCCAAAAAAGAAATAGCCCCACTTATATTTTTTCCACTCTGTATTCAGGCCACCAGTAAATCCATAACCGTGAAGATCTATTGTTAAGCGTTTTAAAGATGGCTCCCAATTTGTGACCTTTGTCGGAAGATAAGACCAATTTGTTTCTCTTAGAGTAAGGGATGCGCCAGCCCAGGATCCACCACTAGGATGAGCCGGGATATCAGCATCAGTGATGTAGTATAGTCCTGAGGCTTCACTAGCATGGTTTGGTGTTAAGGCATCTTTGTATAAATATTTAACTGATGCATCTTTATTCGGAAATCTTGCCTCTGTCTGAATCGCTTCGTTAAATAAAAGCGCTCTTCCCACAGCGGCTGGAACACTGGTTTTATAAATATTGCCAGAATGAACTGTCCAGTTCGGAGTCACTAAGTCTGCTCCAGTGATAATTGGAGCAGCACCTGTTCCATACGCCGAGAATGTAATTGGTTTTGTGGAGTTGCCTGAACGAATTACACTCATCGTTTCTCTAAACACTGAACCGCGCTTTAAGAACACTCGGTCTCCGGGCTGAAGAGTAACTGTGCTATTTAAGCCAGTGACTTTTGATAGAGTTTGAAAAGGTGTAGATTGGCTTGTTCCATTGTTTGAATTGCTTCCTGCTACGGAATCAACAAAATAATCGATTCTTCCAAATGGATTTGTCGGTGCACTACTGTATCCGCCATCTGCTTGTGGGCCGACTGATGTATTTGTATTGGTACCTGGGGAAGTTTGTGTAGGCTGTGGTGCTGGTAGCGTGGTGATGACAAAATTACTAGAATTTGTAGTATTGCCAGCCCCATCAACGGCCTGAACAACATAACTATATTGAGTAGAAGCGGCTAATCCAGTTGCATTATGAGAAAGTGAAGTCTGAAGAGACGAAGTAGTTGCCACACCATTTTTTAAAATTTTGTATCCGGCAAGGCTCGAGCCACCGGTATCTGTAGATGGAGCCCAACTTAAAGTAAAAGAGGTTTGTTGAATATTGCTTGCAGAAAGTTGGGTTGGGGCAGTAGGGGCAATTGTATCTGAAACAGTTCCTGTGCCCGTGTTTGTTGTTGAAGAGGGAGAAGGTCCGTTATTTGAATTGGTTAAAGGATCGGTGCTGCTAGAGCTATTGGTAGAGATAGAATTGGTCAAACCTTGTGAAGAGAATGATGATTCTTTTTCATTACATCCAGTGATGAAAAATAGGATGAAAATGAAACAATATAAGGAAAATTTCTTATGTAAAATGAAACGTACCGAGTTCAAGCTTAAAATCCCCTCTTTAAAACCCCTTCTATTACTATATATAAACTATAAATGCGACGAGTCATAATGTCAAACTATTTCAGTCAGTTTTTGCAGTTAAAGCCTCTAAGTGTCTGAAAAGATATGAGCGATATTTAATGGATTTGAAGCAGAAAAATGTGACTTAATGATCCTCTATCTAGCTGTTTTTAAATAGAATTATAAGCTATCTATATGCTCGAAAAAGTTTAATGCGGATTATGCATGTGAAGATGCTTGCAGGCTTGTCCCGAAGTTTTTTCATTAAGTGCGCAATCGTTGCGCGTATGACTAGAGAATTAGTCAATGAACTCAACGATAATATTTGCCCTACAATTAGTTGGATTCTCTTTAGGGGTATAGGTTGAGACTGGTTTTGCATTATTTTTGGGTGTGTAGGTTTGTGTTTTATATGAAAACGAAACGCACAGGCCAGGAGACAGGCCTGCCGTGCTTTTAAATATAAAACACCGTGTGTTTGGATAAAACAAACCGTGTTTTTAAATAACCTAGTTTTTAATCTAATCAATTACTTAAGTCAGAATTTTGAAAAATCAATCATACGTATGTATGTAAGTATATTTAAATACATACCTATATACAAACAGGGGAGTCTTTTATGGAAGCTTTAAACGATATCAATGCTACACAACAATCATTTGAAGATATTTTAATAAATCCCAATGCAAACCCCATAGAATTTGCAAATGCAAAGCTTCTAGAAGATGAACACTTCATTGTTGAAGCAAACGTGTTATCGCTTCCTATATTTAATTACTCAACAGGAAACGCCATAACTAATAATACAGCTGGAATATATACTCATCATTTTACTCAAATTGTAAAAGGAGAGCCCGTTAGTTGCAGTATTACAGTTCCAAAAGTTCATACTAAATCTGATCCAGATGGAAGATTTTTAAATGGATTTGATCAAG
>CAZPTV010000330.1:0-2951 GCA_964589335.1 uncultured Bacteriovoracaceae bacterium | reverse complement strand
AAAAATCTTCCAGCAATTTCTTCTGCACTCATTTTTGAGAGTGCGCTTTTCCATTGCTCATCCATCAAATCAATCGCTATTGAAAAATCATTTTGATTCATGAATTTATCAAGTCTTTGTGTGATTTTAATCCCGCCCATGTCTTTTCTAGAAGGTACTTTTCCTTCTTTCATTTTGCTTTTTGTCATGTGTTCAATTCGGCTTACAAGTGAACGATGGCTATTGGTTACAAGACTTAATGCATATCCGGTTTTTCCACTTCGTGCAGTACGACCAATCCGGTGGACGTAATTATCCATTTCTCGTGGTAGAGAATAATTAATAACATGTGTTATGTCTTTTACATCGATTCCGCGAGAAGCAACATCAGTGCAAATAAGCATGTTAACTTTTTTCTCTCTAAAAGATTTCAAGGTACGTTCACGCGAGTTTTGATCTTTATCGCCGTGTAAACAGTCTACTTTATAACCATTTTGTATTAAATATTGAGTCAAGTCGGCGACAAGTGATTTTGTCTGACAAAATACTAATCCGTAAAAATTCTCTGCAGTATCTATCAGACGACAGAGAACTTCTGGCTTATCTGATTCATGAGTCATGTAATAAATTTGTTCTACGGTTGTTGATAACATTTCTTTTTTATTAATATGAACCTGTTTGGGTTCATTTAAATATTGATCCGCTACTGTTCTAACTCCGCGGCTCATCGTTGCAGAAAAAAGCCAAATATTTCGAATATCTTTGGATGTGCTATCTAGAATTTTTTCTAAGTCTTCTTTAAATCCCATAGAAATCATTTCATCGGCTTCATCTAATACTACGGTATTTAACTCTTTTAGTTTTAATGTTTTATGTTCAATGTGATCAACGACTCTGCCTGGAGTACCCACAACAATGGTAGAGCCCGACTTTAATCCATGAATTTGATCGCTATAATTCGTACCACCATAAATTGCTACAGCACGAACGCCTTTATGTTTTCCTAGTAAATTGATTTGACCAGTAACTTGTAAAGCAAGTTCGCGAGTAGGGCAAAGTACAATCGCTTGAACAGCTTTAAGTTCTGGATTGATTTTATTGATTAGTGGAATTGCAAATGCTGCAGTTTTACCAGTTCCGGTTGCAGCTAATCCAATGAAGTCTGTGGGATCAGACAAAAGTATTGGAAGTGCTTCGACTTGAATTGGACTTGGTTTTTCAAAGCCAAGCTCAGTAATTGCCTTCATAATTGTAGGTTGAATTTGTAATGAATTAAAATTTTCCATTTAGTACCGCCTATTTAGTGTAGGTCTTCTTTAACACACGCCGCACAATAAAGGTTAGAATTCTATAATTTAGCTAAATGCTTAAAATATAAGGACATTTACTGTATCTATGGTATTAATATTTTATGAAAATCATTCGAGATGTGTTGGGTGCAATACTATTGTTTTTAGATCGAATTTTTTCTCCAAAAAGGGGAGTGCGAAAAATCGAGGATCAAACCCATGTGGATCAGGAGTGCAAATCATTAACAATCTATCAATTTATCGCTTGTCCTTTCTGTATTAAAGTACGACGTGCTTTAGTTCGTTTAAATTTAAATATTGAATTAAAAAATATATTAGAAAATAAAAATGATTACGAAGAATTATTAAAAAAAGGCGGACAAGATCAGGTACCAGCACTTAAAATAAAAAATCCAGACGGCTCAGAAAAATTTATGTATGAATCCACAGATATTATTCATTATTTAACTAAAAGATTTCCAGTATAAATTACCAACTAGAACTAGAGCCGCCGCCGCCTGAACGTCCTCCACCAGAACTGCTGCTTGAAGAGCTTCGGCTCGAAGAACCACCGCTTGACCAGCTTGATCTAGAAGAGCCACTGCTAAATTGATTTAAATTGATATTTAATTTCCTATTTTTGTATTCATCACTTTCATAATACGCAGTTGTAAATTCAAAGAAACCCATAGAAGTTTCTTTAACATAACCGCTCTTAATAAAGGGTGCCCATAGCTTTCTTTTCATTTCTACAAACGCAGAAAATGCCTCGGGTGTTCTATAATGTTTTACGTTGGTATAATAAATTAAAAAACTAATAAACCCAATCAAGGCCAAAATGATATAGGAGATTACAGCATTTATGCTCGAAAGTATTAAAATAAAAGCACCTGGGTTTATCATAAGAAATATTTTTAAAAATAGGGCGCTAAATATTTGTGACAATAGTGAGGATTTGTTTAGTTCATTATCTTTATTAATATCGTACTCTGGAAAAGCATTTGCTATTTTGAAAGCAAATTTTCGAATCTTAAAATGAATAAATGGTTTTAAGAAGAACAGTAAAATTACAAAAATCCCCCAATTTAAAATTGCATGAATTGTATTCGAATTCATTGTGCTTAGGCTAAAATTTATATCGACATTCTTTGGTCTCGCATTAAAAAATTCATCGGCTGATTTTTGACCGTTTAATTTATATTCTGCTAGATAGTTAAAAGAATCATTTATCGCATTCAGAGTTCTACGCTTTTTCATTCTTGGTGCGAGTACATTATCAAGGGCTCTTCGCGTGATCATATCGGGAAGGGAACCTTCTAGACCGTATCCAACTTCAAATCTAGATTTACGGTCTTTCATTGATAAAACTAAAAGAAGACCGTTATCTTTTCCTTTTTCACCTAATTTCCATTTATTAAAAGCTTTTTCAGCAAGTTCTTCAATTGTCGTATCATTTAATTGATCGACGATAAAAACAGCGCCCCAGATATCGTTTTGAGTTTTTAGTTTTTGTAAATTTGCATTTATTAATTCAGTTTCTTCTAGGTTTAGATAGTGAAAGTGATCTACAATATTTGGGGTAAATTCAGGAATTTCATTGGAGTATGCCGAAATTGAAAAGATCAAAAGCAAAAATATATTAAAATATTTCTTCATACTTTTTTAAGGAAGATTGTTTTTAAA
>CAZPTV010000329.1:0-2951 GCA_964589335.1 uncultured Bacteriovoracaceae bacterium | reverse complement strand
GTAAAAGCGTTGAAGATTCACGCGATGAAGCTAAAAAAGCTGAAGCTGCAGCAGAGAAAAATACCTCTAAGCAATAACCAATATTTTATTCTTTTATTCAAATAAAAAACCGGAAGAGGTCCAGCACCCGCTTCCGGTTTTTCTCAAACTTCGCGTACCACTCACCTAAGCTATCTGATACCGAATATTTGAACCTTTGCTCGTGGACCTAGATACAAGGTACTTCCCACGACTTGAATCGAACGAATACAGCGATCGTTACCATTAAGATCGATCACTCTTGAGCCTGTTCCTGGTTGAAAAAGGCTTCGAATTTCGATTGGATCAATCTCACCATTTGCATATTGCAACTGTAATGAATCAATATTCACTGCATTGTCTAAAACATGAACTCGTATTGCTCTATGGGTTGCATTGTTCGCACAGCCATAGAATGAAATTACATCTACATCATGATTGAATCCAATTTCTGTCATACCCAATAATTCTTGTGGATACACAGGGCCTGGTGGATGTGGAGGCATTGGAGGAAAGGGTCCAGGCGGATAAGGTCCTGGGTTCGGGCCCGGTGGGTACGGCGTCGGTGGATTTTGAAAATTATGTCCGATCACTGTCACCATTGCATTTGTCCATCCGTTCAATGAACGACCACGAACCGTTATTTCTTCAACACATCGATCATCACCCGTTAAATCTAATAAATGCGTTGTTGAGTTCTGTTGATAGAAATCTCTTAATGTGAGCATTTGTATTCTTTGATTTCCAAATCTCACAAGCACGTCGTCAAGTTGTGCTCCTGCATTTGTAATTTGTAATTGAATTGCATCGACGCGATGGGGATTTGTAGGTCGGTAACCATATCCATAGCCGCAACTTCCTAAATAAATTCTGCCCGCAATTCCTTGAGAAGTTAAAACCGTTCTTCCTAAAATAACTGATCGCGCTTCAGCGGTTAAACTAGTTAATACTGCAATCAATGACATTAAAAACAGCATTCTCTTTTTCATGTGAATCCTCTTTCTTTAGTTCACAATCCTTGTGAAGTTTATTCATTCACATAAATGAGCAACCGCTATGCCAGTAAAACATAGAACTATCACCGGGAGCATTAATTGAATTAATTTTATAATTTCAGATACTTAGATTAGAATAGTTTTTATTTACCGAGTGTTTTCATCAATTACCGGCATCAAAATAACACGTGTAAATTTTATAAACTTTTTTCAATTCGACACTGATTGCTATTATTCAAATTTAGTACGATAGATTAAAATATCTTCCAGCCCACCTGAAACTTCAGTTAATGAGCCAGTAGTAGAACCCGCACAGTACAAATGACCAAAGCGATCAATATCAATGGAATAAAAAATATCATATGTGCTTGTTATTTGAGTTATAGAAGATGTCCCTAATTGTTTTGAATCAACTATATCTCCATCAGTATTCATTTTTAATATTAAACCATCGCCTATTCCATTTACTGGCTCACTATACGAGCTCCTAGTATATCCTGCTGCATACAAATAACCGTCAGATGAATATAAAATTGATCTCAATTCATCAGATGCATTCATATTAGGTTCGGTAGTTTGTCCAAATTGTTTAGTCCACACGATATTTCCGTTTGTATCGACTTTAAAAATAAAAATATCTTGTATCCCATTCAGAGTGTCAAAAAGTGAGCCCTGAGTGAATCCCACGCTGTAAATATTTTGGTTATTATCAACAGTAATTGCTCTTGCGTAATCATTACCCACACTACTTCCTGGAGCAGTTACGTTTCCAATTTGTTTGATCCAAGATAAATCTCCTGTAGAAGAAAACTTGGCAACAAAAATATCAGAACCTCCTCCTCCACCATTCACTTCTCCCAATGCGCCATATGTATTACCTGTAATATAAATTTCACCATTTGAGCCCAGATCAATGCCATGGCATTGATCATTATTTGATGATGCTACAGGTTTTGTTACATTTCCTAACTGTTTAATCCAATTTAAATTTCCTGAAGAAGAATATTTTGCAATAAACACATCATAACTTCCACCATTTGGTTCAGCCAAAGCCCCTGTTGTTTGCCCACAAACAAATATTTCATTACTTGAATTAATTGTCATTGATCTAACAATTTCGAAATCTGCAGTTGCTGCACCTCCCGTTACAGAACCATACTGAGAAATCCATGAAATACTTCCGTCGGATGAGTTTAATTTGGCTATATATACATCGGCATTTCCTCCACCTCCATTTGCTTCTCCTAAATTACCTGTGGTATATCCTGAAATGATTATATCTTCATTTGAATCTAAAACCATTGACTCTGCAGTCTCGCTACCAGTCGATTGTGCACCCAATGAAACACCCAATTGTTTTATCCAAACTATACTTCCGGAAGAATTTATTTTAATAACAAAAGCATCAGTAATTCCTGAGCCTGAGCCAGATCCAAGCTCTTCACCTAAATTACTAACGGTATCGCCAGCACAAAATATATTTCCTTGGCTATCAGCTTTAATAGATTTGCAAAGATCTGTATTTACAGAATTAGTTCCACCTCCAG
Source organism: uncultured Bacteriovoracaceae bacterium (assembly GCA_964589335.1). Taxonomy (GTDB): domain Bacteria; phylum Bdellovibrionota; class UBA1018; order UBA1018; family UBA923; genus CAZPTV01. The sequence continues at coordinate 391 of CAZPTV010000329.1, read as the reverse complement.
GTCCAGAAATATCGCCCAATTGTTTTAACCATTCAAAATCACCTTCTGTAGAATATTTTGCTATAAAAATATCAGTACTTGCCTGTGCATTTTCTGTTATCGAACTATTTGTATACCCGCCCAAATATACAGAAGTCCCAATAATCGAGCAACCAGTAGCAGTATCTCCACTACTTGCTAATGTTGATGAAGTGATATTTCCAAATTGCTTAATAAATTGTGGAGTTCCAGCATTATTCCACTTTACTAAAACTATATCACTAGCACCCGCTGAAGCTTCTCCCAAACTACCATTAGTGAAACCGGAACAATAAATATTATTTGTGCTATCAATTGACATTGAATTGCAGCCTTCATTACTAGAGGCAGCTGCACCAACCGTAATATTTCC
>CAZPTV010000328.1:0-2955 GCA_964589335.1 uncultured Bacteriovoracaceae bacterium | reverse complement strand
ATCGCGAATATATGGAGAAAATCCATACAGGATCTGTATTTGAAATTGCAGAAGTTTTACGAAATCTTTATTTGCTGAAAATTAATAAAGAGCTTTCTTTTGGTGAACGAAAAATGCTCGATAAAGCAAAACAATTTCTAGTAAAAGAATTGTCGATTGCGACTGCGAGTGATGAAATTGCTGTGGAAGCTGAGTTGAATTCAATTTTTGAAGGAACTTTTTCTACAACCACTCATTAATTAAATTTTAAAATTTAGTAAACGCACTGAGTACAATATCATGCTCAGTGCGTTTTTTTTTCAACGCGAGACGTAATCCTTGCTCATTCCATAAAATTCATGCGATAAATCAAGGTCTAATTTACGGAGGTTGAGACTTTGAATACTTCACAAAAACAAGTTCGAGTTCGATTTGCACCATCCCCCACTGGGTATTTGCATGTTGGCGGTGCACGAACTGCATTGTTCAATTGGCTCTATGCCCGACACACGGGTGGAAAATTTATTTTACGAATTGAAGACACTGACCAAGAGCGCTCTACACCTGAGGCAGAGCGAATGCAAATTGAAGATCTGACATGGCTTGGATTTATACAAGACGAAGGGCCACAAGCAAGTGGTCCATTTGCACCATATAGACAATCAGAAAGATTAGAGATTTATAAAAAATATGCGACAGAATTATTAGAAACTGATCGAGCATACCCGTGTTTTTGTAGCGATGAAATTCTTACTGAAAAACGAGAAGCTGCGATGAAGTTGGGAACTGTTCCACAATACGATGGAACTTGTAGAAAAATTTCAAAAGAGGAAGCAAAAAAAAGAAAAGCTGCGGGGGAGCGACCTACGGTTCGGTTTAAGGCCCCTGTAAAAGAATATCGATTACAAGACGCTGTACGTGGAGAAGTGGTATTTCAACCCAATATGGTTGGTGACTTTATATTATTACGTGCTGATGGAATGCCGGTATATAATTTTTGCTGTGTCGTAGATGATTATTTAATGGGAATTACTCATGTCATTCGTGCGGAAGAGCACCTATCAAACACTGTTAGACAAATGATGCTTTTTCAAACTTTTAATTGGGAAATGCCAACTTTTGCGCATTGTGGTTTGATTTTAGGTGCTGATCGACAAAAACTTTCTAAGAGGCATGGCGCTACTTCTGTTCATCAATATGCAGAAGAAGGCTTTTTGAAAGAAGCCTTACTAAATTTTCTTTTATTACTCGGATGGTCTTCGCCAGAGCATAAAGAAATTTTGCCAATGGACGAAATAATAAAACAGTTTGATCTCGATAGAATCAATCGTGCACCGAGTGTTTTTGATCCAGTAAAATTACGATGGATGAATGGACAATATATAAAAGCACTACCTCTTTCTGAAATTACCGAAAGAACGATACCTTATTTAGAACAGGCAGGGATTCCAGCTAAAAAACTTGATCGAGAATGGTTAGAAAAAGCATTTGATCTTGTGCGGGGGGGCTTGGAAACGCTTTGTGATGCCGCTCCTGCTATGCAGATATTTTTTAATGAAGAAATTAGTTTAGAAGATGCTGCTAAAACCATTAAGTCTGAACCAGCATTTGGTGCAGTTTCTGAACAGTTTATAATTAGTTTGAGAGAGCATTTATCCAGCAAAGGTGATTCAATATCTGATGTTGAATTTATTTCAATGCAAGATCAAATCAAAACCAAGAGTGGTCAAAAAGGTAAAAATCTATTTATGCCTATGCGTGTGTGTGTAACGGGGCAGACACATGGGCCAGAATTGAAATTAGTTGTACCACTATTAGGAGCTAAAAAAACTCTAGCTCGTGTAGAGCGCATAGTAAAAATGTAGATGTATTGGATAGTTTATGAAAAAGTTTGAGACTAAAAAATTTCTTCTTACGAATTCGATGAGCAATGCCAGAGAAGAATTCAAACCTTTATTTCCGCCAAAAGTTAATTTTTATTCTTGTGGTCCTACCGTTTATGGTCCGTTGCATATTGGAAATGCTAGAGCTTTAATAACGGCTGATCTTTTGTTTCGGTGGTTAAAATATATTGGATATGAAGTAAATTTTGTTCGTAATTATACGGATGTAGATGACAAGATTATCAATCGATCCAGAGAGGAAAAAGTTTCTTCATTGGAAGTCTCTGAGAAATATATAGAATATTGTGAAGAAGATATTCGAAGACTTGGGTTATCAAAGCCTACCAAGACTGTAAAAGTAACAGACAGTATGGATGACATCATCCATCTAATAGAAAAAATTATTTCAAGTAAGCATGCCTATCTTGTTGATGATGAAGGTGGAAAAAAAGAAGTTTTATACGACATCAATTCATTTCAAAGTTATGGAAAACTTTCAGGCAAAAAAATTGATGAACTCCAAGCAGGTGCAAGAGTAGAAATTGATAAACGCAAACACAATCCGATGGATTTTTCATTATGGAAACCAGCAAAAAAAGATGAACCATTTTGGAATTCTCCTTGGGGTGAAGGGCGTCCGGGCTGGCATATTGAATGTTCTGCAATGGCCGGTCGATGGCTTGGAGAAACGATTGATATTCATCATGGAGGACAGGATTTAATATTTCCTCATCATGAAAATGAAATTGCCCAAAGTGAAGCGGCGTCAGGTAAACCGTTTTGTCGGCACTGGGTTCATAATGCTTTTTTAACCATGGGCCGAGAAAAAATGAGCAAAAGTCTAGGGAATTTGCTTACAATTCGTGAATTTTTAGAAGGTTATGGTGCAGAAGTTTTAAAATATATTTATGTTTCACACCACATTCGTTCGACGATCGAATTTTCAGATGAGTTGATTTTAAAGTCATTTGATGAATTAGATCGAATTTATTTAGTTAAAAAATGGGCAAATCAAGCGGCTGAGAGTGAAGTGGTTGAAAATAAAAATGATACATTCTTTAAGTTAATTGGAAAGGCACAAGAAATTTATAAT
>CAZPTV010000327.1:0-2964 GCA_964589335.1 uncultured Bacteriovoracaceae bacterium | reverse complement strand
CAATTTTGTCATTCCGAAGGAATCTAAATTCATTTAAAAATTTATGTATTCTATAATAGTAATAATTCTTCTGATTTTTATTTTTCAGATTTTTGAAAAAAGTAGATTTTTGAAAATAAGAAATTCTTCAACGAAAACAAGCGCTAAAATTATTGAATTTAGAAAAGAAAAAATTCAAAGTTTGAGAAACGATTACACAAAAATTTATTATCCTTACATTTCAATAAATAACGAAACTGAATTACATAGACTGTCAAATGCAATTAGTTGGGGAAAGAAATATAAAATCAATGAAAAATTAACGATATGAGAAAGCAAAATTAATGTTACTCCAAATTGATCGCCTTGAGCTTGTGTTGGATTTGAAACGGTATAGGTGATCCAAAGTGCAGATAAAATGCAAACAGGAATGCTCCATAGTTTAATTGAAAATGTTGCGTACGCTGAAATCCATTGCCCTGCAAATCGATTTAAGAAAAATAGTATCCATCCATTTTCTGAGATAAAACTTGAAATATATTCTGTAACCGAAGTGTGAGAAAGATACGAGCTCAGTAATATATTGCCAAACGGAGCTAAAAATTGAATGGCTGCTAAAAACAATAAAACGCCAGGTTTTGAAGTCATTAGTGATCACCTTCTCACTAATATTTATCGGAATGATTGTCTAGAAATTGATGGGGGGGTAAATTTTACCCCCCCATCGATATTTAGATCGCTGTTTGATAGGGAAGTACTAGCTCCCCATTTTCAATTCTGTTTCCACCATCTGGGGCAGAAATAAGTTCGCCTTTAATTGTGGTTGTTTTTATAGTCCCATTTACTTTTGGATTGTAGTTCAATCCTTCCATTGATTTATTACGTAATGCAGGTATTTCGTTTGAAAGACCTAGGTCTTTTATCATTTGATCTCTGCGTGAAATTAACTTTTCTCTATATAGAACAACATATTCTGAACTAATCCCACCCGCAATCAATACATCTTGTATTTGTTTTTCAGATAATTGTGCGATTAATCTTGCCATCCAGCGAGCGTCGTCCAAATTCATATTCTTTAATGCGTTTACTTTATTTAAAGGATGGAAATCCAAGAAGTTTACTGTTGTGATGCCATCTGAATTTGTTTTTGAGTCAGTAAATTTCCATAAAAAGTTATTTGGATCTAAGCAAGTTGTTAATAATCCAACTCCAAGTCTGCTGTGACCTAATCCCGAACCAAGTTCACTAATCATGTGAATTAATTGTTTCGAGGAATCGTCTGCACTTGATTGAATTAAAAGTCGGTTGTTATCATATCGAATGTCATGCCAGTTTAACCATGCTGCAAGTAACCCTACGCCACGCATATCGCGACGATTTTCATGTTCAAGGTCATTCCAATCCCAAGGTCCTACAGTTCTTAGATTTTCTTTTTTACCTTGTAATTGTGCTGGGTTTGTAACTAGGTATGCAATTTGTGCTTCAGCGGTTGGATTGAAATCAGAATCCTTAAGATGAATTTGATCCCATTCAGGCATAGGTCTATTCAACAAGAATGCTGGTAAATTTTCCGCCGATATTTCTTTCCCATTTTTTAAGACCGCTTTTGAGAGTAATTTAAATGCATTTGTTTTTCTGGTTACTGTAACCATTGTAGGGTCTGGAATTACAGGCAATATTAATTTTGGTGCAATAATTTTTCTAGAATTAATTTCTGTTAATATTTTGCGGTTATAGTTTAATTTAATATTGGGTGTAAAGTCTGTCGGATCAGTATTAAAACCTAGAGCCCAAAAAATTCTCTCTTGAATTGGTTCAACATGTACGTCAGAAAATTTAACTTTTAACTCTGTTTCCCCACAGGTAATCGAAAAGCCTGCGTGGCTTCCCCATGAGATTTTAGGTTCTAAGTAATCGCAGATTTGATCTTTTGTACTAATCTTTTCAGTGCGATCGTGTCCATAATATAGATCCCGAGATGAAATGTTTGTTGGTTTTTTCCAGAAGCTCGAATTTACTGGATCAACCAAGCTTAAATCCTTTTCATTAGAAGGTTCTAAGTTTGTGGCATTGCTTATTTTTTCTGCATTGTTTGTTGTTTTATATCCTTTTGTATTTAACCGAATAATGCCTGGCAATTCTTTTAATTTAATATTGGGTTGAGGAACTCGAGTGAGGTGGGTTAATGAAGCATGTATTTCTTGAATATGTAAAATTGAATCATTTAACTCAGATTGATTTTGCAAAGCAACTTTAGACAACGCTAAAATTTCTTTCATTCCTGCAGTAATGTTTTTTAGATTCAAACGAAAGTTCTTTTGCATTTCAGGATCCGTGTATGCAGGTAAGCCAGTTTTTTTAGCTTGAGATGGATTGGTTTTTAAGCTCGTTAAGTAATTTAAAGTATCCTCTGCAACAATTGAAAAATTTTGCAATTCAGTTGAATTTGATAAATCGAACGATCGATCTCCAAATTGTAATGTTTTATTAGCTGAGTAAACGATTGGATTTACTCGAGTCCCTGAAAGGGTTGTGGGTTTTTCAGTAGTTTCAGCGGCTAAAGAGAACTGAATGCTTAATAACCCTAATAAACATACGCTTGGTTTTAAAAAAGTGGTTGTGTTGTTTTTGATCATTTTTTACCTCTGATTTCATCGTTAACGCACTGCTTATATTTTTAATTGCGCGTATAGTCAAACTGTATGTAATCTATTTAAGAAATAATTTTTATAATGAATATAAATACTTATAAGTCTTAATAAGTCATATAATCATTATAATGTAATATTTTAATTGGGTTTTAGTGGAATAATTGGAAGAAATAGAGGTGTGAGGGTAAAGTTTGGTTATGTCTGTTTGCATTGTCATTCCAGCTCGTCTAAGGAGCACGCGACTGTCTGAAAAAGCACTAGCTGATATTCATGGCAAACCCATGGTTCAGCATGTTTATGAAAGAGCAAAACTAGTTCGTGGTGTAGATGATGT
>CAZPTV010000326.1:0-2987 GCA_964589335.1 uncultured Bacteriovoracaceae bacterium | reverse complement strand
AAAATTGAGGATGAAATGTTTGCGGACATGAATTCTCCAGGTGCCTTAGGGCATTTGTTTACTTATGTGCGTGAAATCAATCGAACAGAAATAGAAAGTGCTGGCAAGCCAGGGTTAGAAGCACCGAATACCGTTTCGCGCAAAACAGTTGCCAATGAATTTTTAAATTTAATTAATAATCAATTAAATCCACTTTGGAATATTTACGGAGAAGAACCAGATCATGCTTTAAAAGCATTTGATCGAGTGCGTGGGGAAATTCGACGTACAGGAAAATCAGAATTAGGATTTTCTGATCATGAAATACAACAGTTTATTGTAGAACGAAATGCTGCGAGAAAATCTAAAAATTTTGCTCGAGCAGATGAAATCAGAAAACTATTAGATGAAAAAGGAATCGTTCTAGTCGATACGCCACAAGGTACTTCTTGGAAAAATAAATAATGTTTAAATTAAAGTCTGATTTTAAGCCTACGGGCGACCAACCACAAGCGATTGAAAAGCTTGTTCAAGGTGTTCGCGCTGGGCAACAGCACCAAACTTTACTTGGCGTCACTGGCTCTGGAAAAACATTTACGATGGCAAACGTTATTCAGACGATCAATAAACCCACTTTAGTTTTAGCGCCAAACAAAACACTTGCGGCTCAATTATTCTCAGAGTTTAGACAATTTTTTCCTGAAAATGCAGTTGAATATTTTGTAAGCTATTATGATTACTACCAACCCGAAGCTTATATTCCATCAACCAATACTTTTATAGAAAAAGACTCTTCAATTAATGAAGAAATTGATAAGTTACGCCACTCCGCTACGCGCTCACTTTTTGACAGAGATGATTGTGTGATCGTATCGAGTGTTTCATGTATATACGGTTTAGGTTCTCCAGAAGCATATGAAGGTATGATTTTATATCTCGAAGAAGGAATGAAAATAAAACGAGATGAAGTTTTAAAAAAACTAGTTGAGATACAATATCAAAGAAATGATGTCGATTTTCATCGGGGTACTTTTCGAGTTCGTGGAGACACTGTTGACATAATTCCAGCTTACGAAGAAGAGCGGGCAGTGCGTATTGAAATGTTTGGTGACGTTGTTGACGCTTTGTTTGAGATGGATCCGCTACGTGGTGTAAAGGGTCGAAAGTTAAATCGAGTCACTATTTATCCAGCAACCCATTATGTAACGACTGGTGAAATGCGTAAAACAGCGATGGATAGTATTCGCATTGAACTGCGTGAACGATTACAGGAATTCATGGGACAGGGTAAAATGCTTGAAGCAAAGCGCTTAGAACAAAGAACGCTTTTTGATCTTGAGATGATGGAAGCAATTGGTTTTTGCCAAGGTATTGAGAACTATTCAAGACATTTGACGGGCAGAAAGCCCGGTGAAGCTCCGCCGACATTGTTTGATTATTTTCCAAAAGATTTTTTATTAATCATCGATGAATCACATGTTACTATTCCGCAAATTGGTGGAATGTTTCGAGGTGATCGAGCAAGAAAAACAACGCTTGTTGAGCATGGATTTAGATTGCCTTCAGCGTTAGACAATCGTCCTTTAAATTTTGAAGAGTATGAAAAATCTCAGGCTTTTCGTTTTTATGTATCTGCAACACCCGGTGATTATGAATTTAAAAAATCAGAAGGTGAAATTGTTGAACAAATTATTCGTCCCACTGGACTGGTTGATCCACCGATTGAAATTCGATCAGCCAAAGATCAGGTTGATAATTTATTATTAGAGATTAAAGAAGTCGTAAAAAAAGGCCATAGGGTACTAGTAACTGTTCTTACAAAAAAATTAGCAGAAGATTTAACGAACCACTACACTTTGTCAGGTATAAAAGTTAAATATTTGCATTCTGATATCGATACAATAGAGCGTGTTGAAATACTGAGAGATTTACGCGAAGGAGTGTTTGATGTCTTGGTTGGGATTAATTTATTAAGAGAAGGATTAGACTTACCAGAAGTAGCACTCATTGGAATTTTGGATGCTGATAAAGAAGGATTTTTAAGAAGTGAACGGTCTTTGATTCAAACGATAGGTCGTGCTGCGCGAAACGTTGAAGGCCGAGTCATTATGTATGCCGATCGACGCACAGATAGTATGGATCGTGCAATTAAAGAAACGGATCGCCGTCGGGCAATTCAGGTTGAGTATAATAAACATCACGGCATTACACCGCAAACGATTAAAAAAGGGAAACAATTAAAAATCGGTGAAACGGATCCATCGCAATTCGATTTTGCAGATTTAGAGCTAAAAACAGCAGCAAAAATTGAAAAAGAAATTGGTGATTTACACAATAAAGATGTAAACGAAATCAGAAAAAAAATTACAGAATTATCATTGCAAATGAAAGAAGCAGCAAAAAATTTAGAATTTGAAAAAGCTGCAGAAATTCGCGATCGAATTCGTATTTTAAAAAATGCGGAATTAGAGTTGATGTGAGGAGATCAATCATGGACACATTTACAAAAGAGAGCATTCAATTTTTCAGCGCACTAAAGAGGAATAATAATCGTAAATGGTTTGAAAAAAATAAAGAACGTTATGAAGTGTCTATAAAAAATCCAGCCAATCTATTTTTATTAAACTTTGCTAAAGAGATGAAGTCAGAGTTTCCAAATTTAGTTATTGATAAGAAATCAATGTATCGTATTTATCGAGACACCAGATTTTCAAAAGATAAAACACCTTATAAGACACATGCAGGTTTTTTATTTTATGACCGTCGATTTGCAAAAGATGAAAGCCCTGCTTTTTATTTTGGCTTTGATCCGACTGGTTTTGCGTTTGGTTTTGGAGTCTTTCGATTTTTAGGAACTCAAAGAGCAATATTTCGTGAACGTGTAATGAATGGAAAGCCATCGGTTGAATTTACAAATATAATCAAAACCTTAAAAAAGAAGAAGTATGTTCCGCGAGGATTAGAATTAAAAAAAATACCTGAAGGGTTTGATCCAAGTCATACAAATG
>CAZPTV010000325.1:0-3009 GCA_964589335.1 uncultured Bacteriovoracaceae bacterium | reverse complement strand
ATTATTCTGAATTTCATCGGCAAATCGCTTTGAAACATTTCGAACATAATATTTACTCTTCCATGGCGTTTCTAACATTTTCTTTTTTAAAGAAGAATATATTTCATTTTTAAGAATAATGGTTTTTGAACTTCCGTATTCATTTTTTTTAGAAAATATTTTTTTTAGATCTTCGGCGCAATTTCGAATTAATAATCCAAAAAGTCTACGGTCCTCTCGTTCAAATTCCCAATCTTTTACTTCAAGAGATTCTGAGCCATATTTCTTTGATAACCATAGTCTTTCTCCGTAATCTACAACATACGAAGCCAACTGTTCATTAAAACTACCTTCACCTTTAAGATAAACATAGGTATGCGTTGTTTCGTGAAATAACAAATTTGCTAAATACGCTTGGTTGTCTGACAACATTGAAGATAACAATGGGTCTCGCAAATAACCTAATGTCGAATAAGCCGTTACGCCTCTCAAGTGTGTATCACGACCTTTGGACTTTTCTTTTTCTTGCCACTCTTTAGCCATATTTTCATTAAAAAAACCAATGTAAGGAAAACTTCCAACCACTGGAAAATTCCATTCAACTAGTTTTAATTCTTCAGCTTCTGCCGAAGTTAATGACCACACAACATAGGGCCGCTTTAAATCAACAAATGTTTTATAATTATTAGTCGAACTTACACCCAACTCAGTTTCTACAAACTTTCTTACTTCTGGTAATAATTTGAGTCGGTCTTTATATTTTTGTGGAGTACTTGGATCATCCAATACTTCTGCAATTGGTCTTTCATGATTATACAATGATAATTGCCCAACTCCGGCTTGCCAAAAATAACGAATCGAAGCGCAACCCATAAAGCTCGCTATAAATATTAACATTAAAATCAGTATTAAACTAAACCAGATTTTCTTAGAACGCCCAACCCATGCCTGCTTCAAATGAGAAGTTGTCCTTTCCTTGTTTGAATTTTAACTCAGGAAAATACATTAACATTTCCATTTTAATAGAAAACTGACCCAAAACGAATATTCTCAATCCACCACCCGCAAGTACACTTGGACTTTTTGTATAAACTTCTGGAGATTTTAATCCTGCGATCGTTGAGTTTTGCTTACGATTATATTGAGCTCCACCCAATTTTAAATATGGTTGAATTAAAAAATCGGGTGGTACTAGTGTTTGTACAAACGAAGCGCTGAGAATTTTTTCTTCAACGGTAACCGTTTGAATGCTCTGCTGCTTGAAAAAAGTATTCGTACTTGTAAAAGCAACTTCTAATTCAGTCAGTGGAGTCATGTGAAGACCAAATGCACCTGTAAATTTTCTAGATGTCGCATAGACATCGTCGCCATATGTGGTTTTACTATAATAAGCTAATATAGATATTTCTCCTGTTTTTTGTTTTGGTTCAGGCTGTGCCATTCTTACTTGCTGAGAGTGTGCATTTGAAACTAGAGTAAATAGTATTATCAAACTAATTAAAATATTTTTTTTCATAAATCCATCCTTGGTTATTTATACAATTTCTAATTTTCTCCTGAAATTCTTGCTTTCATGTATTCCATTACACGATCGTCTTGTTGATTTTTATTGTTAATTTTTTTATTAAAAACGGGTTCATAATCATTCTCTTTTTCAAAAGATTTATTTTCTTCTGCCACTGAAGCGGTTTTTCTGCTTTTTCCTCTATGAATGATCATTTTAATTTTTTGATCTGATGACTCTATTGTGTTTTCTACTATCTTTTCAACCGGTCTTGCCCAAACACGATCATTAAAACTATCTTCTGATGAAAATTTTGATAGAAGTTCCTTTGATGTTTCTCTATCTACCGACTCACCTTTCGTCGGAAACAATACCCGCGTATCATCTGAGTTCTGAGTAAAATATCCAGGCAGTAAGGTAAAAGATTCAGACTCTACTTTTGGATGCCATACTTTTGAAATTCCTGAAATATTCAAAACTTGTACCGTTTCACCTTTTTTATGAAATACGATTTCACCGAATTCATTTTTGAGTTCATTATTTTTATGAACCGATCCATTTAATAGATTAGTATTGATATTGATTGAATCTTTCGTTTTAGAATATAAATCACCTTCATATAAAATTACATTTTTTTCATTTAAAATTTTAAATACACCTTTACCTACAAATATCAACGAGGTCTCAGCATTTGAAAAAAGTACCTTTGAATCCAATTCAACATAAACTTTATCGCCTGATTTTAATTCAACCCCATGAACTAGCGCATACGGATTTTTCAGAGCAGAATCTTTTGCTAAAAAATATTTTACATTTCCTACAACAGAATCAACTTGAAACCCATGAATTGAATTTCTTTGATTTTTCATATTAGGAGAGACGCCGCCGGAATGGTGTTCATTGCTGTACCCACTCACCGCCCCGACGAGCGTCCCGAACGCGCCAAAAACCAGGCTCACAGCTGCTTTGCGTCTCCAGGAGTTTCTCCTGCCGATTAGCACTTTTGCCATTCCGTGAATTTTCATCCGCGGTTCAACCTCCGTGCCTCTTGTGACTTGGGATACTTCTGGATCAACTCATGGATGATCCGCTTTTCCTTTGTTCCTTCACCCACCTGATGGTAACAAAGGGCAAGCCAAGCCATTGCCTTTGGTGCGTAACCTTTTTCATCGCCCGAAAACTCTTTTCTCTTTTCCATTGAATCATGTTCAGATTCAATTTCTTCAGATGCGGGTTTTCGCGACTCACTCATCAAAACAGATCTCTGCAAATATTTGATAGCGTTTTTATAATTTTTTAGATGATAAAGACTTACTCCAGAGTAATACATTGTTTCGGCATTATAATATAATTGATTGTCTTCATTCTCGGCTAACTTTAAAAATCCTTTTGCTGATGTTTCAAAATCTTTTTCATTAAAAGATTTTACTGAAGTTAAATAAATCGACCTCGGCGACATTCCTACAAAACTTTTTTGATCATGAAGGCTTGCAATTGAACGTGCACCAACACTTCCACCTTCTTCT
>CAZPTV010000324.1:0-3019 GCA_964589335.1 uncultured Bacteriovoracaceae bacterium | reverse complement strand
AATTTAATTCAACCTCAGTCAATGGAGTTGCAAATGCGCTACAGTTAATTAATCCAATGAATAAAATAATAATAATTTTCATATTTACCTCTCATAAAAAAACAAAAAACTATCTTTTTGTTGCTTAAGCTCTAAGCAACACGTGTGCCAAAAAATGATGTGAGACGTAGTTGATACAAATAAAAAAACCCCACGTGAAGTTGTTTCACGTGGGGTTTAAATATTACTAAATAAGAATTTTATTATTTAGCACCTTTTATTTTGATGTCGAATTTACGGCCAGAACCGTGTTTTTCGTTATCATCAATCTTGATTTCAGATCCTGGAATTGCTTTATCGACATATAAAGTGTTACCAGTTCTTGGATTTTCTGAACCATCACCAACAACCATTAACGTTGCTTTAAGTGCTAGTTCATCACTTAAATTTACACCTTTTGATTTAAACTTAAGCGTAAAAGAATCATTGAGTTGAATTTGTCTTGTTGCATATTGAGCGCAGTAAGTTTCTGGATAGTAGCAACTACGTGTGTAATATACTGGAACGTAATGACAATATGTACGTCCATAACGATCACGATCACATCGATAGACATATCTTACATCTGTTCCGCATGAAGGATGTTGTCCCCAAACCATGCGAGTAGCATATTGAGCACAATACAATTGATTTGCTGGTATTCCATTTGTGAAAAGAGTTACCTCTTCTGGAGTAGTCGCAGTACGCACTAAAATAAATTGGTCGCCATTCATCGAGCCGTTTGGCAACTGAATGCTTCCGCTATCTAAATTGATAACAGGAATATTTGATGAATCGCTTGCTGATGCAACCAAGCTCATGCAAAGCATTAAAGCTGTGATTAATTTTTTCATTTGTGAACCTCCTCAGGTTTTTAAAATTACGTGACGTGTTGTAGCAATGCTAATGCCGTGATGCCAAGCGAAAAATTAAAAACTTTATAAGTAAATACAAATGGTTTGCGCGCCGCAGATAAGCGCTTGAAATCATTGTATATGTAAAAATTACAATAGGTGCATTTTGGTCTGAAATAATTAGTATCTAACTAGTGCAGAACCAAATGTTAATCCGGCACCGAATACGTCTAGAAGTAGTAAATCGCCTCTTTGAATTCTACCGTCTTCGATAGCTCCATCGAGTGCTGTTGGAACTGTTGCTGCAGATGTATTTCCATATTCTTCAAGATTCAAAATTACTTTTTTCATCGGTACATTTAATCTTTTTGCAACAGCATCTACGATTCGTAAATTTGCTTGATGTGGAATAAACCAATCGACATCATTGACTGTCATTCCATTTTTTTCCAAAGCCTCTACTGCGCAATCACAAAGAGTTCGGACGGCTTCTTTAAAAATTTCTTTACCTTTCATTTTCATAAATTGTTTTCTTTGAGCCATAACTTCTGCATCAACTCTTAGTTGTGAGCCGCCAGCTTCCATAAAGAATAAATCTTGCAAACTGCCATCTGCATGTGTGTGTACAGATAAAATTTTAGATTTATCATTGGGTTCTGCTCTAGAAACAATTGCACAACCAGCACCGTCACCAAATAAAATACAAGTCGTTCGATCTTCCCAGTCAATGAGAGGAGAAAGAACTTCGGCTCCAATAACAAGTACATTTTTATACATGCCAGACTGAATATATGCATTGGCTACTGATAATCCATAAACAAATCCACTGCAGGCGGCTGAGAGATCCATTGCGGGTATGCCATTTAATCCTAATTTGTGTTGGAGGATGCAAGATGCTGTAGGAACAATTCGATCAGGTGAAACCGTACAAAAAATTATACACTCAATATCTTTTGTAGTTAATTTAGCTTTTTTCAGGGCTTTAATTGTAGCTTCTAGGGCAAAGCCAGAATTTGAATCTCCACCTTTAATATCTGCAATGTGGCGTGCGCGAATACCTGTTCTTTCGAAAATCCATTCGTCAGATGTTTCAACAATTTTTGCTAGATCTGAATTTGTCAGTCGTTTTTTAGGAAATGCAGACCCAGTTGAAAGAATTTTTGCATTAAACATTTGAATCTTGTCCTTTGTTTTTTAAATCTTTGAAACGTAGAGAAAGTTGTTCATGCAATTTAAGTTCAATAGCTTCTTGTGCACGTAGTATACCATTCATAATTGCTTTTGCATTAGATGATCCGTGTCCAATAAAACAATTGCCATCGACGCCAAGTAATGGACCTGCTCCAACTTCGGCATAATCAAGTCGTTTAGAAAGTGATTTGAGAGCAGGGATCATGAAAACAGCACCAAACTTTGCAAGGATACTATTTTTAAATTCATCTTTTAATAATTGTGTAAATGCTTTGCCTAATCCTTCAAGAGATTTTAAAACGACATTTCCAGTAAAACCATCCGTGACAATAACATTCCAGCCACCTGAGAATAATTGTTTACCTTCTACGTAACCGTTGTATTGAATAGACTTTTCATCTTTCATTAGTTCGTTTGCAGACCTTGTTAGTTCGGTTCCCTTACCATCTTCTTCACCATTAGATAAAATTCCAACAGTAGGTTTTTCAATTCCTAAATATATTTTTGCATACGTACTGCCCATTATGGCAAAATCTGCAAGATGTGAAGGACGACATTCAGTGTTTGCTCCCGCATCTGTTAATATAAAATATCCTCGAAGTGATGGAATGACGGCAGCAATCGCTGGTCTTTCTACGCCTTTAATTCTTCCAAGTGTGACAAGGGCAGCAGCAAAACAAGCCCCGCTATGTCCGGCGCTGAAAAAGGCAGAATTTGGATTGTCACGAACCGCTTGTAAACCACGAATAATTGTTGAATCTTTTTTACTACGAACGGCTTGAACAGGAGACTCATCCATACCAATGACTTCAGTGCAGTAGAGTGTTTCAATTCCGACCAGTTTGTATGTTTTGAGTAAGGGTTCGACTTTTTCTTTGATACCAACTAAAACAATGTCACAGTGAATTTTAGGATTTTTTTTTGCGAGCGCAACTCCAGCAAGTACCGCTTGAGGG
>CAZPTV010000323.1:0-3019 GCA_964589335.1 uncultured Bacteriovoracaceae bacterium | reverse complement strand
GCTTCCATTTGGAGTATGTTAATTCAGGAAATGTTTCGTATGCAAAATCAGTCTTTATATCTCCAATACCCGTTCTGCTCTCACTGACTGTTGCTTTAGAAACTGAATGTTGTATCACCGGTATACTTAAACCGTATTGCATGTATTCAGAAAATACATAAGCTGTATCTATTTTGTAAGTAAGATTATATTCACGATATGAATTAGACCTAAAAACTGGGATACCATTTTCAGGTGCATCGCCAATAATTTTTGATCTACTTATAGAAAGTGCTACTTGTGCTTTGTCATCTCCAGAAATAATTGTTGGTGCTGCCGAAGAACCACCACAGCATGGGGAAGCATAAGAATTAGAAATGAATATTAAAAATAATAAGAACCACACGTTAAATATTTATATCTATTTTTGCTTGATCAATTATTGTTTTGTCTTTTTTTAATTGTACCCAGATTTCCCATTTTCCAGGCATAACGAAAAATACATCTTTAGCATGATATATTCCAATTACAACATTACCGTTTAGATCGAGATATTCTGATACATTTACTGGAGCAGAACCATGACCCATTGAAGGCATCCATAATTTAGACGTCACTAAATAACCAGGATTAACATAAGGGCCTTGTTTAGTTCCAATGTTCTTTTGATAGAATTTGATCAAATACTCTCCTTTATTTAAATCGTTTGGCATTTTGATCCATTCAATATCTGCACAAAGTGATAATTTTATAAATTCAAGTGGACACTCTGAGCTTGTTTCTTGAATTTTTTGAAAATCAGCACTATCCGCGTCAGCATGATTTAATAAAGGCGAATTAAGACAACCATTAAATATCCAACTTAAAAGAATTATAAACACGAACTGTTTCATAGAATTCTCTCCTATCTTCTTTTAATTACACATCCCAATGTACGTGTTTCATTTATATCGGGACTCTTACCTGATTTGATTGCAACTAGCGCATCTCTTAAATAGTTATTTTTTGCTAAATTAGCCTGATGTGAATCATCAACTCCACCCTGATAAAGAATTTTACCTTGTGGATTCACAATAAATACATGTGGAGTCTTTAATGCTCCAAATGAATTAGCAATTTCAGAGTTTCTATCTTGAATAATTGGAAAGTTGAGGTCTGAATCTTTAAAATGATTCAAAGTTAATGTTTCTTCCTCATCTATATTTGAATGAACTGCTACAAATTGAAACCCATCTTTTTGAAATTCCTTATTCAATTCTTTAAGTTTTGTTTCATGACTAGCAGAGCATGGGCATTTTGCAGATAAAAAAGAAATAACTGTAGCTTGTTTGGGCTTTGCTAAATCAACATCAATTGATTTATGTGATAATATTTCTAGACCTGTAAGAATCATTAATACTGAAATCATTTCGTATACCTTGAATTTCTATTTAATTTCTAATATATTTCTAAGAAAATTATGCGTCAATGTAAAGACATAATAACTTAGAGGAGTAAGTTGTCATAAATCAATTTTGAGTATGATAATGTATTAATTATTTAATAATAATTTTAATTATTTCAATTATTGTATTGCTTGAACTTGTGATATTTTAAAACCCTTTGCATTAAGAGCTGAATCAGATTGCAAATGAATTATTATCTCGTCTCCTTCAAGATAATCTGAGGTAATATAATTCAAAAAACCAGTAAACATTTGTACCAATTCACCATTTGATTTTTCGATTTTAATCGTATCAGAATTACTTTCAGTTTCGATATATTCAAATTTTAATCTCATGTATTTCGCACCCGGTACTTTTAAAGGAATCTTTATATCACTATTAGACAAATAAGGATGTTGTGACTCAACTACAGGATAATCTTTAATCGTAACCCACTCGTCCTCGTGCGGAACATGAATTGGCTTTGAGATTATATTATGAAATGCATTCTCTGCATTAACACGACCATGTGACTTTATTTTATAATAATAATGAACTTTAGGATCGACTGTTTCTAATATTCTTTTTTTTATTTCCTCAGCGCTTAAACCTAGATGTGCTTTTAAAAGTGCTGCAACTCCACTGACCATGGGAGCTGCCATTGATGTTCCTGATAATGTACCGTACATATTATTATTTAAAGTACTGACAATACTGTATCCTGGCGCTGCAACATGAATTGTATTAAAACCATAATTTGAAAAAAATGCCATCTCATCTTCGTTGTCTGTAGCTGAAACAGAAATCAGATTATTTATGTCACTATACGAAGCAGGAATGATGGGCGTTTTATCAACATCAATTGATGAATTACCTGCAGATACAACTATCAATATTCCACGATTTGATGCCTCTGTAAAAATATCATGTAATTCTTTTGATTGTTCAGACATACCCCAACTGCAATTTATTATGTCAACATTCATATCGATTGCATACCGAATAGCTAATATTGCAGATTCAATCGAACCACCTCCACTTGCATTGGTAAATCTAATCGGGAGCAACGTAATTTCATTATTTACACCTCGAATTCCAAATTGCCCCTTACCCGTTGCGCCTATTATACCTGCGACATGAGTCCCATGATTGTACTCATCCAAAACATTATTAGTCCCATTTGGATTTTTAATCGGATCAATATCTGAGAAATTCCAACCATGAATGTCGTCAATAAACCCGTTTTTATCATCATCAATTCCATTATTTGAAATTTCTAGTGGATTTGTATACAGATTATCTTTGAGTGCCTCATGATTGATATCCATACCTGTATCTATCATTGCAACTACTATTTTCTTTGAACCATTCATTCCCTTTTGCCATAAAGAAGATAAATGTAAATCAGCACCTATTTTTCCAGGCTTACCTCTACTGTCAGGTTTACCGGTATTTAGAAAAGCCCACTGATCAAAAGAATTAAAGAATTCATTTGAAAGTGGTTTAGGTCTAATTGGGTCAATTTGAATATGCGTATATGCATATAATTGATTAGTTAAAGCAAATATTAAACAAATATATTTAAAAATCATTCTTTTAAAGTATTCAATTAATTC
>CAZPTV010000322.1:0-3023 GCA_964589335.1 uncultured Bacteriovoracaceae bacterium | reverse complement strand
ACCTTTTCTACAGGAAGTTCCATTTTTGCAGCAATTTCTTCAGGAGTTGGTTCAAGAGCTAAAGTTTGCATTAACTGTCTGTTCGTTCTTACAAGTTTATTAATTGTTTCAATCATGTGCACTGGAATACGAATCGTTCTCGCTTGGTCTGCGATTGCACGGGTAATTGCCTGGCGAATCCACCACGTTGCATATGTAGAAAATTTAAATCCTCTTCGGTATTCAAATTTATCCACTGCCTTCATTAAGCCGATATTACCTTCTTGAATTAAATCTAGAAACTGTAGACCACGATTAGTATATTTCTTTGCAATACTAACCACAAGACGAAGGTTTGCTTCAACTAATTCTGATTTTGCAACATCAGCGAGTCTTTCGCCTGATGCAATATTGTTATAAAGCATCTCTAATTTTTCAAAAGGCATAGTACATTCTGCTTCTACTTTTGCCTTTTTCTTTTGAATGTCTTCTTCTTGCTTCATCAACAATTCAACACGTGCTTCATTCGTAGCCATGTCACGTAGATATTTCAAACGATCCATCCCACCCTTTAAATAGGGTTGGATATTTTTCTTATATTCCGTTTTATTTTTTGATTCAAAGAAGCGGTAAATTCTTGCTTCTTCGTCGTTAACTTCTTTCAATCGCTCATACCAAGAGACGAGCTTCATTGTGAAAAAATTGATCGACTTTCTATTGAAAGCTACGTCAATCAAAACATCCTGAATTTTTGTCATTGCTTTATCTAACTCAGACTCAGCTTGCTTTCGTGATTTTGCACTTGCCTTTTTATCATCAACTTTTTGCATGAGCTTTTCTTGAACTGTTGCAAATTGGCGAAGCTTCGCAAGAGCATTCATGATCTTGTTGTAATACATTTTTTCGTCGTCTGTGTTTACTTCTTCATCTAATCCGCGAATGACATCTTTAACTTTTAATTTTCCACTTTCCATTCGCTCTTGCAATTCTAGCATTGCAGTGACACCTTCGCGCGTTTGCAACAACGAGCGAAGTACCATGATTTCACCTTGCTCAATTCTTTTCGCAATTGTGACTTCACCCTCACGAGTGAGCAACGATACCGAGCCCATTTTCTTTAAATATAATTTTACAGGATCAGTACCTTTTGCAGCCTCTGCAACAACTTTTTCTTCAACTTCTTCTTTCTCTTCAGCTTCTGGAGATGCACCGGGCTCATCAGAGTCTTCATCGCCTGGTTTTTTTGATTGGTCAGTAACATCAATATCGTTCTCTTCGAGAAGAAACATGACTGCATCAATTTTTTCTGAGTCGATGAGATCAGGAGGTAGCAAGTCATGAATTTCTTCGTAAGAAAGAAATCCTCTTTGTAATCCAAGTTCTAATATTTTTTTAATTTCTTTAACTTGAGCTGCAATTCCACTTAATTCTTTTGCCATAGATTCAAGGCTCCTTTTTCTTTTCACGAATCATTTTTGATTTCGAATCGCTTGATTAATTCGTTGAGTTCCTTCATCAAAACTTGCAAGTCTTTTGCGTTGCCGTTTTTTTCGGTTTTGAGGATGAGCGTTTTGATTTCATCTTTACGCTTTTCAATTCCTCGTCTCTCGAGTTTCGCAACCAAATCCTTGAATTCTTTCTGTATGTTACCCGTATTCGGTGTTCCCTTTTCTTTACCTTTATCTTCTTCGAGAGTCACTAAAACTCTTGCAATTAATGTAGAAATCTGCGGGTTATTTGTAAAATTTAAAATCTCACTATCAATTTCATTTTCATTATTTTGCCTTGCGTAATCTATCAATTTCCGTGCCAAAGTTGCAATTTCACCATTATTGAGTCCTAAAAATATTAATTCTGAATCAGTTTTTTCAGGTAGCTTCAAAGAGTTCCCAATTAAAAGCTCAATGAACCTAATTTCAAAACTATCTGAATCCATTTTTGAACTTTTTTGATGATTTGCATTGTTTAACTTCGGTACATAAGCCGTTTTGTTTTTGTTCTGTGTCGCAGGTTTGCTCTGTATTGCATTAATCCCGAGTTTGCGTTCAAGGTGGGTTTTCTCAATTTTTAGTAATTTTGAAATTTCTTCAACTCGAATCCATTTCGCTGTATCCGTAGACAGCTTTGTTAACCAAGGTAAAATTTTTTCTAATGCACGTGTTTTTAATTCTGTTGATACAACTGATTCCTCACATATTTGAATAATTTTTTTATCTAAAAGATAGGGGGCATTTTGAACCAATCTAATAAATTCATTGGTACCCTTTTCTGAAACAAATTCGTCTGGATCATATTCATCCGGAAGCTCTATTCCCTTTGCAACCACGTCCGCTTCAAGGCAGGTTTCCATTGCTTTTTCTTGAGCTGCAACTCCAGCCTTATCCCCATCAAAAACAAGAATGATATTTTGAGTATAACGTTTCATTCCAGAAACTTGCTTCGCACTCAATGCCGTGCCCAGCGTTGCTACTGTATACGGAATCCCCTCTTGTTGTAACTTCAAACAATCTAAAAATCCTTCGACAATAATACAGCAATCATCTGCTCGAATATCTTTAATCGCATTAAAAATACCATAAAAATGGTTTCCTTTTTTATAGATAGGACTTTCAGATGAATTAAGATATTTTGGTCCATCTTCGTTTCCTATTTTTCTAGCTCCGAGGGCGATGACCCTTCCTTTCATATCGAGAACAGGAAATATGATTCGATTTCTATAAAAGTCGTAATAATCGCGTTCGATGTTTTTATCTGCGTCACTCCGTTTTTTAATAAGTCCCAAAACTTCTGCTTTGTCTAAAGGTGCTTTTTTAGAAAGTAAAAATTCATACAGAGAGTCCCATTTATCGCAAGCAAAACCTAATTGATTTTTTTTAATCGTATCAATTGAAATGCCCCGAGATTCAAAGTATTTTCTAGCAGCATCTCCTTCCGAAGATAATAGTTTTTGATGATAAAATTGGGTTACAAAATGATTCAATCGATAATAAATATCGTTTTCTGATTTATGCTCTTCTCCACCACTACCTTTTGCAAATTCTTTT
>CAZPTV010000321.1:0-3023 GCA_964589335.1 uncultured Bacteriovoracaceae bacterium | reverse complement strand
AGGCGGATCCATTATTGGCATAATATTAATGCTCATAGAAACAACACTAACTTAACTAAATTATTTAATGATTTCTAATACTTAGACAACCGAACGATTGATGATAATAATGTAATTTCGCGTTGACGCGGAGCAAAATTAAAGATATAAGCTTCCGTAACTTTGAGGTCAACAATGAAATTTATATTTTCGTTAATTTTAATGTCATTTCTAACTCACTTACCTGCGTTTGCCACAACAAATACGTCTTATAATATTGCTCAATCACAAATTGATACCATTGTCGAAAATGGTGTCTATGGTGGATTTATTCAAAATCGAAAAACAAAAGATCGTCTCGTTTTAAAATGTGTTGAAACAGAAGAGCAAGAATGTACTGGATTTCAGTTTTATTTAGCATCATCAGGAGAAACAGATCCAGCAAAATGGCAAAATTTAAAACCAGAATTTGTTTTTCATAAAAACGATCTTGAAATTATTGAAACGAGTACGAAATCAAAAATGAAATATCGTGTTGATCCACAAGGCTTACATCTTCCAGTGTTTCCATTAACCATGTGGGTTTGGATGCTCGCGGAGCAAAATCGTACCGGTGGTGGTGCTGATCTTCCTATTGAAGCTTTCTATGTCATTTCAGTTCCAATTGATGTCGTTACATTTTTACCAATTACTATTGGTACTGCAGCTAGTTTTGGTGTGAAGCAAGGAATCATTGCCATTCAACGCGGAAATATTAAAAAAGCATTTGATGCCTTAGATTCAACAGATTCAGAAAAGATTAAAAAACTAGGTAATAGAAATTTTCAGCTAATCATGGACTTGGTAAAGAAATATGAACCTAAGCCGATTGAGCTTTTATAAAAACTTCTAATGCTTTTTGCCCTAATACTTTCCAACTAAAATTCTTTTCAATTATTTCACGACCTTCACGTATGCGAAGTGGGTCAGGATTTCTCAGAATCTGAATTATATTTTTCGCTATTTCATCTGCATTAATTTGATTTAGAGGATAGATGGGGTTTATTGTACCGGGTTGAAGTAATTTTTGTATTGAGTTCTGAATTCCAATATCTCTGGTCATAAGTACGGGTAACGAAGTACTCATCGCCTCCGCAACACAGACCGAAAATCCCTCAGCATAGGATGGCAAGACAAATAAATCTGCATGGGCAAGATACTCTGGAATTTCGTTGTGATTTTTTACACCAAGTAACTCTATTTTAGAATCCAGCTGATTTTGTTGTATATAGTTTTTAATGTCTCCAAACAATTCTCCATCACCAATCAACTGTAATTTGATATCTGAAATTTCTTTTAATACTATTGGAATTGAATGAAGTAGTTCGATAATTCCTTTCGTTTTTAATAGTGCACCAATATAAATGATGGTGAATGTAGTCTCTTGAGTTTTATTTAGAAAACGATTTTTGTTGAATTTTTCTGTATCCACTCCCATCGGAGTCACAGTAATTTCACCCTGATAACCAAAGTTTCTCACTTTACTTTCAAGCAATGCGTTTACAGCAATAACTGCATCTGTACCTTTTAATGTCCATCCTTTTAGCCAATTTGCGAATTTAAAATTTAAACTATTTATATCCGTTCCATGTACTGTAGTAATAATTTTAATATTTTTATTGAATAATTTTTTATATAAAACTGAGATCGTTCCTTGTGGAATGAGCCAATGTGGATTTATAAAGTCAATTTTATATTGATTCACCAAACGAGCAATTTCAATAAATTGATAAATAAAATAAAAAGGTAAGAATACAACCTTCCACGGATTGTTTCTTATATTGGGCAAGAGTCCGCTTCCGTAAGCAAATTCAATTCCAAATGGCGATTGTTTGTGTCTGACGATCTTTATTTCTTTCATGATTTCTGACTTTAATGAACCCTTTGTATGAGGGGCGATTACATAAACTTCAAATTTTTTTTGAAGCTCACATGCTATTTCAAGCATAAACCGGCCTGTAACATCATCGTCAACCCAACGAGGAAATGAAGAAGTGACTATTAATATTTTTTTTCTAGTATTATTAGGCATTTTTAACGGTCTTGTCTTTTATCGAAATTGAAATTAATAATCCTGTAATGTCACCAAATATTGAAATCATTCTATACAAGACTACTGCAAGTACCGGTATTTCTGAACCAAGTATGCCGACAGTAAGAAAGACAAACAATGATTCTCTCACACCTATTCCACCCGGAGCACCAAACACAACATATCCTCCGACATAGGCGACTAAATAACTAATGCCAATATTCCATGCTTGTTCAGACTCTAATGGATAATTAAATATATTAGTTATAATCATCAACACAGAAACGGAAGCAATCATAAATAATATAAAATCAATTGCGATGAATTTAACAATTGTAATAAAAAATTTAAACGATAACAGCTGTTGAATGATTGAATGAATTTTTTTAATTTTAGTTTTCAAGAAAAGGAAACCGAACACCAGTACAAAAATTCCAATCATAATGAATTGGTAATTAATTTTTAATACTTGAATCGGGCTAAACTCCAAAACCTTAAAATAATCCAATAACATAACGATCGCGAATAATAGAATAAATGCGATTACAGATAAAATCATTTCAAGTAAGCTAGAAAATGTGATTTCTTTTAATGACCAACCTAATTTATTACCCAAATAATTTCTTGTTACGATTTCGAATACACTGCCAGGTATATATTTTGCGATATTTCCTCTAAGAAATATTGGGAATATATCTATAAATA
This sequence comes from uncultured Bacteriovoracaceae bacterium, assembly GCA_964589335.1. Classification (GTDB taxonomy): domain Bacteria; phylum Bdellovibrionota; class UBA1018; order UBA1018; family UBA923; genus CAZPTV01. Next base: position 268 of record CAZPTV010000321.1, on the reverse strand, counting down.
ATATTTTCGACTGTCGTATATAGCTAAGGACAACCTTCCAACCCCATGCAACAAATATAAAACTAATTAAGTACATCAAATAAATATAAATGATCCATCGAAAGCTACTGGGGTTTGTATTTTCTGCGACACGTGTCCAATCTAGCGTAATCAATGTCCTAGTTATAAAAATAATAGCAGTTACAGAAAGAATTCTTCCTAGCCATGGAAAATATTTTTTTAATGATTCAACTTGCATTCTGGTTCTTTTCTTGTTGAATATGCGTTT
>CAZPTV010000320.1:0-3025 GCA_964589335.1 uncultured Bacteriovoracaceae bacterium | reverse complement strand
CTCGTTTTAAAGATCGCTGAAACAAAGTCAGCTTCACTGGTTGTTATTCCTCTCACTCCTTTGCCACCTCGACGTTGGCTTCGATAAAGTGTGGGACTATTTCGTTTAACATAGCCGGTGTTTGTGATTGTCACAATCATCTCTTCGTCAGAAATGAGCGACTCTTCGTCAATTCCTTGCGCTTCTTCTTCTGAGATCTCCGTTCTTCTTTTGTCGCCAAAAGTATTTTTAAGCTCGAGCGTTTCTTCGCTGACGATATTCATAACTAGTTTTTCTGAACCTAATATTTCTTTTAACTTTCCAATTAAACCTACTGTTTCAAGATACTCACTGATGATTTTTTCTCTTTCAAGTCCCGTTAGTCGTTGCAACCTTAAGTCGAGAATGGCTTGCGCTTGAATCTCACTGAAATTATATTTGGCTGTTAAATTTGATTTAGCTTCATCGGGTGATTTCGCTTTCTTTATTAGCTCAACAATTTCATCTATATTTTCTACAGCTTTTTTAAGTCCCTCTAATATATGTGCTCTAGCTTCTGCTTTTTTAAGATCATAAATTGTTCTTCGAACAACGACATCGCGTCTATGCTCAATAAAAGCATTTAACATTTCTTTTATATTAAAAACTTTTGGCTGCTTGTTGTGAATTGCAAGCATTATAATGCCGAAACTTTCTTGCATTTGAGTGAGCTTAAATAGCCTGTTTAAAATAACCTGGTTGCTTTCACCTTTTTTAAGCTCAATGACCATTCTCATTCCAGTACGATCTGATTCGTCACGCAAATCAGAAATGCCTTCAATTTTTTTATCTCGAACTAATTCTGCAATTTTTTCAATCAGTCTTGCTTTGTTTACTTGGTACGGTAATTCAGTAACAATAATTGATTCTTTGTCCCCTTTTTTAGAGTTTTCTATTTTAACTTTTGCACGAACATGTACAACGCCTCTTCCGGTTCTGTATGCGGCTCGTACACCTCCAATACCACAAAGAATTCCGCCCGTAGGAAAATCAGGACCTTTTATGATTTCACTAATTTCATCGATCGATGTATCTGGTTTTGTAATTAGCTTTAAAATCGCATCACATACTTCATGTAAATTATGAGGAGGAATATTTGTCGCCATTCCTACGGCAATCCCATTTGAACCGTTAACTAATAAGTTAGGAATTTTTGAAGGTAAAACAAGCGGTTCTTTTAATGAATCGTCATAATTTGGACCATAATCAACTGTTTCTTTATCGAGATCAGATAAAAGCTCATCCGTAATTTTGGCCATTCTAATTTCGGTGTACCTCATGGCAGCAGGAGAATCGCCGTCAATTGAACCAAAGTTTCCTTGACCATCTACAAGCATATATCTCATCGTAAAGTCTTGAGCCATTCTGACGATGGTGTCGTATACGGACGTGTCACCGTGTGGATGATATTTACCGATGACATCCCCTACTACGCGAGCCGATTTTTTATAAGGTTTATTATAAACATTTCCTAAATCGTACATTGCGTACAGAGCTCTTCGATGTACGGGTTTTAATCCATCTCGAACATCGGGAAGTGCGCGACCAATGATAACGCTCATCGAATAGTCTAGATATGCTCCACGCATTTCGTCTTCAATGTTTACTGCAACTATGTTTTGAGTGTTTGGTGTTTCCATAAATTATCCTTTTACCATCTAATCAATGCTGCCGCCCAAGTAAATCCACTTCCAAATGCGGCAACTCCAACAAGCATTCCTGGTTTAAGTTTTTCTTGATTTACAGCTTCTGAAAGACCGATTGGAATTGTGGCTGCCGTTGTGTTTCCATATTCGTGAATTGTATTAAAACATTTAGATTCAGAAATTCCTAAACCCTTTGCTACGGCTTCGTTAATTCGAATATTTGCTTGATGTGGTACAAATAAATCTAGATCTTCTACTTTAAGGTTTTGCGAATTGAGAACTTCCATCATTACTTCTGGCATTTTTCTAACTGCATGAACAAAAACTACCTTTCCGTTCATGTGCGGATACTGCTTTCCCTCATCGAGCATTTCTTTTGTAATTCTAGGTTGATGTGCGCAGCTTGGAGCCTCTAGCCATAGTTCTTTTGCATAATTTCCATCAGCATGAATTGCACATGATAAAATTCCACGTCCATCTGCTCCGTCTGTTTTTGTTACAATCGCAGCTCCTGCTCCGTCTCCAAAAAGAACGGCAACATCTCTTCCTCTTGTAGTTAGGTCTATTCCCGTAGAATGTACTTCTGCTCCTACGACGAGAACTGTTTTATATTGACCCGAAGCAATTAAACTATTTGCTAAAGTTAAACCGTAAATAAATCCAGAGCACTGATTTCTAATATCAATCGCTGGAATTCCAGTTAACCCTAATTTTGCCTGTAAAAAACATCCAGCGCCTGGGAAGTCGTGATCTGGGCTAAGCGTTGCAAACAAGATGCAGTCAATTTCCTCTTTTTTAATATTTGCATTTTTTATTGCATTTTCGCATGCTTTTAACGCTAGATCTGAAGCCCCTATGCCGCCTTCAACATAATGCCTTCTTTGAATGCCTGATCTTTGCTGTATCCACTCATCAGAGGTGTCGATGCCATATACTTTTGCAAGATCATCGTTAGTCACTACCTTCGGGGGCGCGTAATGTCCGATTCCAATAATTTTACTTTTCGGTTTATTCATAACTTAAACATCCAGATTTCGCACTCTCAGCGCATTTTCTTCAATAAATTGTCTTCGTGGCTCTACTTGATCGCCCATTAAAACTGAAAATATTGAATCTGCTTCAACAGCATCTTCAACGTTAACTTTTAAAAGCGTTCTCTTTGTAGGATCCATTGTTGTTTCCCAAAGCTGTTCTGGGTTCATCTCGCCCAGACCTTTATATCTTTGTATATAGGTTCCTTTTTTAGATAGATCTAAAATGGTCATTCCAAGTGTTTCTACGTCATGGACAATTAATGGTTCGTCTTTTCCGCTTTGAAGTACATACGGACAATCTCCTAGAACGTTTGCTCCTGTCCAAAG
>CAZPTV010000319.1:0-3031 GCA_964589335.1 uncultured Bacteriovoracaceae bacterium | reverse complement strand
ATTGTTACGAATTTCATGATGATTGACGGTCTTATTATTAAATATAAATTCAATATTGAAGTGAGGCATTTCTTGATATCCCAAGAACCAATCGATGAGATAATTTTTTTGAAATACTTCGTTCCCTCTAATGACGACATGTGAGCCTGATTCTATCTTAAAGATTGAATCATCATCCATTTTTATAGATATTTCGATTCCACCACTATGAAGATAGGGTTGTAACATTGTGTTCAAAGACGAAGATTTCTCTTCTTTGAATCGATTCTTAATCCAATCAAATGCCCTCATACATTTCTAGAGAGCAATTGATATACCATTTCGCATTAAGTTAACTCGACGAATTATGTATTTGAAAATTATGATATATTTAATTTATGTTAGATTTTGAACCGTTATAAAAACTATTCCAGTGCCAGCGTGGCACTAGAAAGTTTATATGAATTACAATTCTAAATTTTAATTATGTAAAAATTAAACGTTCTTACCAATCGCTTTTTCAAGAATTCTTTCACTAATTAAAAAGCCAATTCCAAGGGCAGTTCCAAGTGCAAAGAACATCATGAAAAATGATTGATTTGACATGGTTGAGTAAAATCCGCCAAGGTAACCTGAAAGATAATTACCAATAAAAGAAGATAGAAACCACATTCCCATCATCATGGCCAACATTCTGGCTGGGGCAACTTTTGTAACAAATGATAATCCAATTGGTGAAAGATATAATTCACCCATTGTAAAAATAAATGTGGTTACTGCAAGCCAAGTCATATTGATTAACGATTTATCTGGAGTAACTTGATTGCTTCCCCAAGCTAAAAACAAGAACGCAGCTCCAGCTAAAAATGAACCAATCGCCATTTTGCGAACAGAGGAGGACTTTTGTCCTTTTCTTGCGCGTACTGCCCACCAAGTATCTAAAATAGGCGCGAAAATAAAAATGAAGAATGGATTAAAGGATTGATAAGTTTCAGCTCGACCCCCTAGAATTGTCCAGTCTGCTTTTTCATCGGCCCAAAGTTGTAGTGTATTGCCTTGCTGTTCAAATATTGCCCAAAAGAAAATTGTAAGACCGCAAAGTACAACGAGTGCTGTTACTTTGCTTCTTTCGGTAGGATCTGAAAGTTTAGAAATATAAAATGCAATTCCACCAAAGATTGCAATGACAACAACAGCTTTTACAGCCATAGGAATAGATAAAAATATAAAAAATCCCACCATTACTGCGAAAAATCCTGCAATCGTTTTTAATGTAATTCCATTACGAGTATTTTCAGGAGCCAATTGTGCAGATTCAGCAGGAAGGTGATGGCGACCTAAGTGGTAAATAATAACTCCAAGTAACATACCAATGCCGGCTAAAGTAAATCCAATATGCCAAGTCGATTGTGGTTCAGTATATCCCATAGCTTTTGCAATCATTTCGGCTGCATTTGCACATAAGATAGGTGAGAAAAATGCACCTAAGTTAATGCCCATGTAAAATAAGGTGAATGCTCCATCTCGACGACTATCGCCTTCAGTATAAAGATTTCCAACTTGTGATGAGATATTTGGTTTAAATGCTCCATTACCTAAAATTAAGAAAAATAATGCTAATAAAAATGAAGCTTCAAAAGCCATTAAAAAATGTCCAATTGCCATTAGTATTGCACCAACATAAACAGTTTTTTTCTTTCCAAGTACTTTGTCGGCTAGAATTCCACCAAAAAAAGGAGAGAGATAAACAAACCCAGTGTAAAGACCATAGAGTTCTGAGGAAAAAGGTTGAATATCTAAAGGAGTTCCTTTGCCGCCTTCAATAATTTGTTTTAAAAAATTCATTCCGATTACACTTTGAAAGCGCTCAGGATCGGCAAGAAGATATTTTGTCATATATAGAACGAGTAGTGCTCGCATTCCGTAATAGGACATTCGCTCCCACATTTCGGTAAAAAAGAGATAGAAAAGTCCTTTAGGGTGCACTGCAGATGCACGTTTCAACATGATGATGAGATAGGCGAGAACACCTAAAATAATAAATACACCTATGGACATATTTTTTTGCTCCTTTTAATTTTGAACCCTGGGGATAGATACAAGAACGGATTTATCTTTTCAATGACTAACTGCACGCTTGAGTAGTAAGTTTTAAAAATAAAATATTGCAACGCACTATACGATTGTATCTTTCATAAAAAAACGATCATCTTTAACTGGAAAATCTGAATTGTAATGTAAACCACGACTTTCTTTTCGTTCCATTGCACATTCAAGAATTAAAGTTGCAACGGTCACAAGATTTCGTAATTCAACCAGTTCAGCAGTTAACAAATAATGCCAATAATATTCTTGAACCTCATGTCGTAAAAGGTGGAGTCTAGTTTTAGCTCTTTCAAGGCGTTTATTGGAACGAATGATTCCTACATAATTCCACATTAATGTTCTTAATTCTCTCCAGGTATGGTGGATGTCGATTCGTTCTTCCATTGGAACGGCCATTCCAGAGTCCCATTCAGGTAATGGTTCTGGTAGTTCAGTTTCAGCTTCTTTTGGGATTTTTCCTGACTGGATTCTAGACTTCATTGTTTGAAAAGATCGCTCTGCAAATACAATACCCTCAAGGAGTGAATTACTTGCTAATCGATTTGCTCCATGAAGTCCTGTGCAAGCTGTCTCTCCAATGGCAAATAAATTAGTTATAGAAGTTTCACCATGAAGATCAGTATAGACACCTCCGCATGTGTAATGAGCAGCAGGGACGACTGGAATTGGTGTTTGGGTCATATCAATTCCAAATTTCAGACAACCATCAAATATATTTGGAAACCGTTTCTTTAAATAACCATTTCCTTTTTCATTCTCAACTGCACGCATGTCTAAAAATACACATTCTTCTCCCAGCCTTTTTATTTCAGAATCGATTGCTCGAGCAACAATATCTCTTGGAGCAAGGTTTTTCATAGGGTGGTACTTATCCATAAAGGCTTCGCCTTTTTTATTAATGAGAATGCCGCCTTCGCCACGTAACGCTTCAGAAATTAAAAAAGAT
>CAZPTV010000318.1:0-3037 GCA_964589335.1 uncultured Bacteriovoracaceae bacterium | reverse complement strand
CCAAAAAATTGGAGTGAAGAATTTTGGATTTTTATATTTGGTTTTGGTTTTTTTGCAGGATTCTCTTTGGTAAAGTGGAAGTTTTGGTATTATATTGCGCCCGCATATCCAGCTTTTGCAATTGTAATTGCAGGGTCACTTTTACCTCTAAATAAAAAGTGGGATTTAGAAAGCAATTTTAGAAAATTTTTAATTGGAACTTCTTTGCTTTGGATTTTTATTGCAAACTATTTTCCTATTCCGCTTCACTTGGAGCGTGCTCAAGAAGTTATGGATTTTAAAGAAAATATTTTACAGTCGGATTTACCTGACGGACCCATTTGGTATATCCACTGCTTGCGAGATCATAATATATTAGGAACAAGTGGACGCTGGTATTTCAAGCGTGATGTTATAAAAGTTTCAGATGCAGAAGAGGAAAATTGGGCAAAAGAAAAATTAAAATCAAATTCTTTTGTTATGATGGATAAAGCCCATTTTAATTTTTGCCGTGAGGGCGCTGCTCCTGAATATATGAAATCGTGGTGTTCTAGACTTAAATTAATCCAAACATCGGGTACGGTTGCACTGACCGTTTATGAATAAATATTCAAAAAAAATTCAATGAAGAGAGTCTATTTGGTCGGATTAATTTCTATATTATCGACATAGTCCATAATCTTTTGAGCAATGAAGATCGCAACGTATTCTGAAATTTGTGGAATAAATAGTTTACCCATATCCAATTGAAGTTCGATATCTCGGTTGTGTATTCCCAATTTTAAATCATTTATTATGGATAAAATTTGGATTCGATCATTTTCAGTAAACGCACCTGAGGCATAAAGTGAAAATGGTGGATTTGCTTCTAAGTCGGGATTTCCAATTGGAATGCTTTCAGCATATTCTTTTAATTTTGCAAAGTCTCGTGGAGGTGTTTCGGGATCACTGACAGAGGCACTCGAAGGTGATGAGACTTGTATGTTTGGAAAAGTTTCTTCTGCAAAACCAAGCTCTTCTAAAGCGTTCAAATCTTTTTCTAAGAAATCTAAATCATTCGCAGTTGAGTGGTGTGGGGGTTCAATGTTTGGAGCAGGTTCATTTTCAAAAGATATCTCGTCAGTAGGCGATGACTGAGTAGACAAAGATTCAGAATTCGGATTAGGTTCTTCAAAATTTAAATCAGGAAAATCATTAACAAGAGGTTCATTGGTTTCGTTTTGAGAAACTATTTGCTCCGCAAGCGGTGCTTGTTCGAGCGGTTCAAGAGGTGGAAAATCTTCAAGATTTTCTTCGCTTGGTTTTATTTTTCCAGTATTTTCATTTTCACCCATCTTAAGAAAATTGTAACAGGGTTTTGAGAAATGCAACAGTAGGTCGAGATTTCTTAATGTCTAAATAATACGAGATGAGTAGCTAAAGGTTACCAATCAGAAAATGGAATACTATTTTCATCTTTCCCAATGGCACCTTCGCGTCCAGGAACTCGCTCTTGTACCGTGCCATCTTTTGGGGCAGGTTTTTCGGAAGCAGGCATCCGTTCTGCAGGAGCCTCATCACAAGGTGTGTATTTTTTAGATTGAACTAATTGTCTTCCTTTTTTTTCTGGAAGTTTATGTGCGCTAACAAACGTTATGTTTCTATCTTTGTCGCTCTCGTCCTGATAAATATAAAAGTCAGGTTTCATGTTTGAAGGAGCTAAGACACGTCGGCAAAGGTGTTCATTTCGCTCTTTAAAAAAGTAATGTACTTTCATTACTTTTTTTCCATTTTTTTCTTCTAACTCAAATGACAAATCAATCGGCATATTTTTGCCATAATTTTGAAATTCCATGTGGCTCGGCAGATCGTCTTCGTTCCATTCAAGTATGTCCATTCGCGGATAATATTTACCGTTATAAACACGGCCATCAAATATTTCGAATTCATCTGCGAATAAATTAATTGAAATGAAAAACAAGAAAAGAAACTTACTCATAGGTCACCGCCTGTTGTTTCTTTATCGGAAAAAAACGATCATTACTTGAGTGAATAAGTATATTATTAAATTAAATAATATCAAATACTTAGGCTAATGGTTAAAGTCAATTGCGTTATATTTGGATTAAGCCCCGTGACATTTTTTGTATTTTTTTCCAGATCCACAAGGGCAGGGATCATTGCGGCCGATTTTAGATCCATCTGTAACTTGAACAGAACTACTCGTTTGCTTTACTTCTTTTTCTTCACCATGAGAGAAGGTCATTTGTTGTTCTTTTTTTGGTGCCATTTGTTCAACTTCTTCTTCTCGTTGTACTTGCACTTCATACATTTTTCGAACCACATCAAATGAAATTTGAGTGTACATCATGTTGAAATAATTAAAGCCTTCTTTTTTATACTCTAATAATGGATCTTTTTGTCCATATCCACGTAACCCAATACCTTCGCGTAAGTGGTCCATGGCTAAAAGATGGTCTTTCCACAAATGATCTATCGTTGAAAGAAGAACGACCTTTTCTAAATGTCTCATGATCGGCGAAGTAAGGTGGATTTCTTTTTCGGTATAATATTTCTTTGCTTGCTCTACGACTTGATCTGCAAGAGACTCCCATTTTAAAAGATTATTAAAATGTTCAGGCTTAATTTCTATTGGGCATTGATAACTGATTCTGCATGCCTCAGTCATTTTATGAGCAAGTTCTACAAAATCTGATTTAGATTTTTTCCCAGGAAAGAAATCTTGTGAAATAATATCTGCCATGTCGGTCATGAACGCATAAATGCGTTTTGTCAGCTCTTGACCAGATAAAATTTCTTTTCTCATTGAATATATAACTTTACGTTGCTGATTCATGACATCGTCGTATTCGAGCAAATGTTTACGAATGTCAAAATTATGTGCTTCAACTTTAGTTTGAGCTCGTTGAATGGCATTTGAAATGAGTCGGCTTTCAATGGGCATGTCTTCTTCCATGAAGCGTGCAATATTGACCGAACCAAAGATGCGCATTAAATCATCTTCGAGAGATAAGAAAAATTGAGTTTCACCGGGGTCACCCTGACGGCCTGCTCGACC
>CAZPTV010000317.1:0-3037 GCA_964589335.1 uncultured Bacteriovoracaceae bacterium | reverse complement strand
GCTCTGTCAGGTGTTGGAATAGCTATTACAACAGATGGTCGTTGTAATGGATGTAATATTAAGTTACCTCCACAAACATTTAATGAATTACAGAAAAAAATGAATGAAATCATGCAGTGCCCAACCTGTAAAAGAATTTTAATTTATAAGTCTGTAAATAAAAGTTAAGTCATATCTCGTTCACGATTGAACGATAAGTTTTTGCAAGGAAGAGTGGTGGATGATCGCTGTAGGCTTGATGCGTACAGAGGAAAGTCCGGGCTCCACAGGATAGGATGCTGGCTAACGGCCAGGAAAGGGGTAGCTTAAACGCTACGACTTTACGGAAAGTGCAACAGAGAAAAAACCGCCGAGAGCAATCTCGGTAAGGGTGAAACGGCGGTGTAAGAGACCACCGGATTTTTGGTAACAAAAATCGCAAGGCAAACCCCATCCGGAGCAAGACCAAATAGGGAAGTCTTTTTGATTGATCCGATTAAGATATGCAGAAATGCATCGGACTTCCGGGTATAGGTCGCTTGAGGTCGCTGGTAACATCGATCCCAGAGGAATGGTCATCTCTGCTCGATTCATCGTTTAGATGAATAAGCTAAGACAGAACCCGGCTTACAACCACTCCCTTGTGAAATATATTTTAATTAATTTTTTTAAAAATTAATATTTTAGTGTCTTCATCGGTTAAAAGTTCGTAATTTTCTTCTTTAATTTGAGCAAGATCATTTAATAAGTTCGGGGTACCGTAACGATCTATACTTTCGTCTAAATCAATGACTACATAATCAGTTTCAGGCCTACCGTTTAGAAGTAGTGCAGATTTTCTGTGTGAGAGATGCGGATGGATTGCAGTTTGAGTGCTGACACTTGCATGCTCGGGGATTTGTTTGAGTTGTATTGTCAAATCTTTATGGTGTTCACTGGGAAGCCATTGTCGTATATGAAAAAGTGGGCTTCTGCCAAAAAATAATAAAAATGAAACTATTAACAATATATATTTTGAGGAATTCCAAGAAATATTTTTTAATGAATTTGCTAATCCAAAAAATAAAAAGGGTAAGAATATGCATTCATAATGAAATCCAATTGAGTTTATCCCCAAAATTACATTTAAAGAAAACCCTGCAAAGGCAATTGCAAATGGAATGGGCATTTTTTTAATGAAAAAAACAAAAGGGGTAAAGAGTATGAGAAAATATTTGAAAACAGATTTTGTTAAAAAAGATTTCAATAGATAGCTAGAAAAAAGTATCGGATGCAAAATTATATAACTTAAAAAATCGCCGGTAGAGTTTCCAAAAGCACCGAGCCGAAAAGAAAATCTTGTTTTGGAAGCGGTCCCAGAAAAATAAGGAGTTACTTTTTGATTTATAATTATAAATGCGAAGATAGAAAGTATTGAAATAATAATTCCATGTTTTTTGCTGGCCTCATTGAAGGGTTTAAAACAAATTAAAAATCCAGCGGCTAATGTAAAAAGTGCAGCATTTTCTTTTACGGTTAATAGGGCAATAAAAAGAAAATAACCGAAAATCGTTTTTTTATTTAGAAATGATAATAAAAATCCGAAAAATAAGATTGGAAAAAGATTATCTTCTCGAAAATCAAAGAATCCACTCGTTCGGAGTGGCTGATACATTAAATAACAAATTGCAATTAAGGCTGAAGTAGACGCATTATTTCCGAGTTTGATTGAGATTTTATAAAGTAAAAAAACTGGAAGTGATAACACTAAACATTGTAAAAAAAATAAAAAATAGGTGCTGTTAAATAATGAGTACGGCAAAGAAATTAACCCAAGGATTGGTGAAAAATGTTCGCCGAGATAAGTATTGTTTACAGCTAAACTAGAGTATAAAAAACTAATTTTTGTTGTAGCCCAAATTGGTTGGTCTACGTAACTTAAGTCATAAGCATTTGCATGGTAAGAATCATATCTCCACGCTTGCCCCCAAAACATGAAGATATTCCACAGAATAAAAAAATAAAAAATAATTCGCAAAGGTTGTTTTGAAAGTACGATTTGTATTTTATTAAATAAAGACAGGATAAAAACTGGGAAATATTGTCCGTCAAAGCGATGTCTTAAAAAAGATAATAAAAGAAAAATCCAAGAATACGCGTCGACTTGTGCAAGCTCTAACTTTAATTGGTCAGATTGATATTGAATTCCGCCAGTTAAAATGAGTGCGATAATAAGTATGAAAAGTAACGATTGAATCTTATCAATCCACAATACAATTCCATGAAGAGAGGCATTTGATTGCTTAAGGTTCGAGTTCACGTTTGAGCTTTTCTAGGCTTTTAATATAACGATTAGATCTAATTTCAGGATCCTTTGGCTTTTCAGCATTTGCGAGAACTTTATTGATCAATTCAATTCCGTCCTTCTTCATGTTTAGATTTTTATAAAATTGTGCTAACGATTCGGTTGCTCTCAAACGGTTGTCGCCGTAAGAGTTATCAAAGGCTTCTTTAGCGTGATAGAGTCCTTTTTTAAAATCTTTTAAATTGAAATACATTCTAGATTTTGCAAAATGAAAAGTAAACTCTTTAGGGTATTTTGAAATCATTTGGTCGTATTGTTTTTCTGCTTCACTTACTTTTCCAGACTTCCAGAGACAGTATGACATATCAAGAATCGCAGATCGATTTGATGATTTTGAATATTTTCTTATTCTCTTTTTATATTCGTTGATTGCGTTTTGATAATTCTTCTTTGCTGCATCTTTGTGATCAATTTTAGTATAACCTTCAGCGATTAGTTGGTATAAGTCTGCAATACTAACATCTGAAAACTCAATATTTCGGCCTGTATATTTTGGTATCAGTTGCTCTGCAACGTCAACAGCCCGCTCCCAGTATGTTTTTGATTCATTTGAATTTTCCGGAAAGTGATTCGCTATTTCAACTAAAGAATCTACTGCCAAGAGTGAAATTGGGAATTCTTTTGCTGTCTTTAGAAAAAGCTCCTTTGGAAAATCATCATTCTTTTTTGCAATTTCAATTTCTACCTTTCTTTTTTCGTACGGACTTTTGTAGA
>CAZPTV010000316.1:0-3039 GCA_964589335.1 uncultured Bacteriovoracaceae bacterium | reverse complement strand
TCTTGTAAGAGAGGTGCCGAATTCTTATGAGTGCATAGAAACTTATCCCCTTGTTTTGCCCATTCTCTTGGAAATGTTAGATCCGTATTCAGTAAGCTACCTCTTCGAGCAGCACCTGGTAACAAAAAATGTCCTAATCTAGGAAATCCAAATGAAATTGTAACTGTAGCATTAATTGAAGTCCCTGCAATTTTACCTGTGTCGCCCATGACCCCAGAAGCTATATCTAAAGAAATTATTTCTTTCGCTTTTTGATTAATTAATTCAATTGTTTCAAAGTAAATACCTTCAATATCTCTTAATATTCCAGTCCCTAATATTGCATCAACGACTAAATACGGTGGTGTAGAAGAGTTAAAATATTCTTTTAGAACTGAAACAGATTCAATTACAGATATTTTCGCTTTGTTTTTTTCTAGAATATGAAGATGGATTTTAGATTCATTTTCATATTCATTCTTTGAATGCATTAAAAATACTCTTACTCTATGTCCATTTGAAATGAGTCTTCTTGCAACGACAAGCCCATCACCACCATTTTTTCCTTTTCCACAAACAATAATAATTTCGTTTGTGAAATTTCCCTCTTGTATTTTTTGTTCAATAATTCGTGCAGATTCTAAACCTGCATTTTCCATCAAAACGATCGATGGATACCCGTAGTCGTTCGTTGCAGTCTTATCTAAGTTACGTATTTCTTCATTCGATACAATTCTCATTTTTTACCTTTACCTTCAAAGATCACAACAGCTTGTGCATAGTTTTTTGTATGAGTGATAGACAGATGTACTCTTTCTATTCCTTTACTATTTAATTTATTTTTATAATTTTGATCAAATACGATGAAGGGTTTTCCAGTTTTTTCATTATCTACACCGATGTCTTTTGGTTGGAATGAACTACCAAACCCTGTACCTAGTGCTTTTGAAAATGCTTCTTTTACTGCAAACCGTGACGCCCAATATTCAACTGATTTAATCGTGCCTAATTGAGGAGCATTTTTAATTTCGATCGAATGCGCTCCACGTTTGATTAATTTACTAAACGTATTTTTTTTCATAACAAACTTGAATCGATCTATTTCAACTAAATCAATTCCAATACCGAGAATCATGAAAGAACCTCTTTTAATTTTTTCACACTACTTGATATTCCAGAAACCACCGAATCGCAAACGATCCAATGACCAATATTATATTCAGAAATATCATTAATATTTTTTAATTTTTTGAGAATATTCAAATCGATCCCATGTCCGGCATGAATTCTTAATTTTACTTTTTTCGCAACTTTGATTGCAGATAATAAACGCTTATATTCTGTATTTGCGAGTGTTTTGTTATTATTTTGAATTGCATTACACAATGTACCTGTATGAAATTCAACAGCGTCTGCTCCAAGGTTTTTAGATATAAGTACATGATCAGAATTTGGTTCAATAAAATAACTTACGAGTATCTTTTTTTTCTTAAGTGCTAATGTAATGTTTTTATATTTTAGATTATTTTTATTATTATTTAGGTCTAATCCACCTTCTGTTGTTCTTTCTTTTCTCTTTTCTGGTACAAGACATACACTATATGGCTTTAACTTTAATGCTATAGCTTGCATCTCTTTCGTTGCAGCCATTTCTAGATTTAAATCAACAGACAATGATTTTTTTAAGGCAAACACATCTTCATCATTGATGTGACGTCGATCTTCTCTCAGATGAACTGTAATTTGATCAGCGCCAGCCTGCACACATATTTGTGCAATTTCAGTGAGTTTTGGATATGGCGTATTTCTTAAGTTCCGTAATGTTGCAACGTGATCAATATTTACACCCAATCTTATTTTTCTAACACCATTCACAAAAATATTACCCCAAATGTTTTGTAATCATATTTGCAATCTTTTTAGAAATACTTTGAATTTGTCCTAAGTCTTCACCTTCAACCATCACTCTGGCAATGGGTTCTGTCCCCGAATAGCGAACAAATACACGTCCCTTATCTCCAAGTGTATTCTCAGCATTTGTAATTTCATTTTTAATTTCTTTAAGGTTCTGAAATGGCTCTTTTCTGGTAACCTTAACGTCTTCTCTAACTTGAGGGTATAGTTTAATACATTTTTTTAATTTAGATAAAGACTCACCTGTTCTTCTCATAACTTCTAATACTTTTAAAGCTGCAACAATTCCATCTCCAGTTGATGAATGGTCTAAGAATATGATGTGCCCTGATTGTTCTCCACCAAAATTATAATTTTCATTTCTCATTTCTTCTACTACATAACGATCACCTACATTTGTACGCACTGTACGAATACCTTGATTCAGCAATGCGACTTCAAATCCTAAATTGGACATTGGTGTCGTAACAACGGTATCATTTTTAAGTAATCCATTTTTTTTCATTTCTAATGCACAAATAGCCATAATTTGATCGCCGTCAACCACTTCACCATTTTCGTCAGACAAAATGACTCTGTCTCCATCACCATCAAGACTAATTCCTAAATCTGCACGATATTCAGCTGTCGATGCTGCTAATTTTTCGGGATATAATGCTCCACATTTATCATTAATATTGATACCGTTAGGACTTACTCCCAACTTAAATATTTCGGCACCTAACTCTTCAAAGACTGCTGGTGCTGCTTTGTATGCAGCTCCATTTGCACAATCTAAAACAATTCTTAATCCTTTAAGATCTAGATCTTTTGGAAAAACATTTTTCGTCTGAACAATATAGCGTCCTAAAGCATCATCGATTCTGTATGCCTTACCTATAAAATCTTTTACTGGTCTTATTTTTTCAATTTCTTTTGATTTTATTAATCTCTCGATTTCATCTTCTAGTGAGTCTGGAAGTTTAAATCCATCTGATGCAAATATTTTAATACCATTGTCAGCATATGCATTGTGACTTGCGGAGATTTGAATGCCCGCATTGCAACGCATACTTTGAGTTAGAAATGCAATTCCTGGAGTTGGCATTGGACCGATTAGCAAAACATCAACACCCATAGAACAAATCCCAGAGGCAATTGACATTT
>CAZPTV010000315.1:0-3076 GCA_964589335.1 uncultured Bacteriovoracaceae bacterium | reverse complement strand
CTTAAATATGCTTTAAACTTTTCAAATTTAATCCATATTTTATAGATTGATGGATGAACCATTAACAAAAGGCCAGCAAATCTTGTCAGAAACTCATAAAGATGCGGATGCTTAACAAAAAATGGGTCATAAAGATGACCATGTTCGACTCGAATGCGTGTACCGTGCGAATGAACATTTAAAAAAGGCGAGACTTTAATCACGCCAAAATCTTCTAAGAAATGCTCCAGAGCTATGTCATGATTACCAACGACATAGTAAACATTTCTTCCTTTTTTTGAAATTTCTCTTAATACACGAATTGTTTCTGGTAGGTCTTTTGCAATTTTTGAAAAAGAAGCTTGAGCGATTTCAAGCCCATCTCCATTTATGCAAATATCATAACCTTGATTTGCAGCCCATCTTAAAAAAGAAATTGCTTGATCTTTTTTATTTGAAAAAGGATTTCCAAGATGAATATCAGATATGACAATCATCTTTTTGCATTGAACAGATGTGATCACTTTTTTAAGCCATCATTCGTGTTTAATAAAGCTTGTACTTTTTCCATTGATAGTCCTGACTGCAATAAAGCATCAATTAATCTCTCATTTGAAATTTTAATTCGATAACTGAGTTGCTGTAACATTTCAAAAGCAAGTGTAGGGTCACGGCGTATTTTTAAAAGAAATCCACCCGGTTGAAGAATGAGCAATTTTGTTTGACCACTTGCTCTTGCAGACGCGTAACGAGGAATGCTTTGTAAAAGGGCCATGTCACCAAAAAAATCACCTTTTCTAAACTCAGCGAGTTTAATATCACCAACAGGTGTTGTTTTAATAATTTCAACAACGCCTTCTTGAATGAGATACAATTCCCTACCTTCATCTCCTTCTTGAAAAATATTTTCGCCATTTTCATAAGTCCGCTCTTGTTCTTGTGAAAAACGAGTTTCAAGCTGTGGAATTTGCATCAATCATCTCCAAGTATAGTATTTTAATGTTTCAAAGCTTTGAATACTATATTTCCATTTTTTTATTCATTGTGGCAGGAAAATTTTCACATATTTAAAACAGGAGATTGCCCTTAACTCCTATCTCTGTTAGTTTTTGTAACTAATATGGTCAAAATCATTTTAATAATATTTTTTATAACTTTCACTACATTTGCTTTCGCAAAAAAATCATCTGATTCTGAACTTTCTCCAACAGATCCAAACTTATTATGGGTAGGCAAAAGCAATGAAGCCAAATCATGCCAAACCGAAAAAGGTGTCGATATCGATATAATGGCTAAAGAACTCAGCAATGCTGGCATTAAAGTTTATACTCGTAAAATATTTCCTTTAAATGTTATGCAGCTTCAGAGTTGTGGAGCGGACAAAGGTGATCTGAATGGTTATTTGATTTCTAAATCTGAATTAGAAAAATCAATTCAACTTGGATTTAAACTTATTAAAATCGAAACTAAATAAACGAAATTAGCCTTTAGCCAATCTAAGTATTTTTTCCTCAAATTCCATGATCACAACAGAACAGTCTTGATTGGGTAGGTCATCTTCTTCGGTAAACTGGCTTTTAACTTCATACGTTAAATCATTTACAAAGTCTTGAGTATCTTTTTCATCAACGTTTTTAAGAATTTTTTCATAATTTCCAGAACGCGCACATTCCTTAAAGCCATCTGTACTCAAAATAATTTTTTTTCCTGGGCGAATACTTAAAGTCATTTCTTCAAATTCTTTTTTTGATTCCATCGTGCAAGGGTTATGATCTGAGATATGATCTTTTATTTGCTTGTCGTTGAAGCCAGTATAGAAAAACGAAATACTTCCAAAGCCGGTATATCGAAGTCTCAACGTACGACGATCTAATACACCGAAAAATACCGAGAGATCCTCATTTGATTTCATCGTTTTTTGAAGTTCTGAACATATTTTTTGAATGACCTCTGAAGTCATCGTCATTGGCTGATGCACAAGAAGATTCGTCATCTTCATCAATTGATTTACAAACATCGATGAAACACCATATCCAGTAGAATCAGACATCAGAATTCCTAGATAATTTTTATCTTTGAACTCGAAAATATCAAAATAGTCACCACCACTTTTTAAACCACTTAAATATTTATGTTGAAATCGTATTCCCGAGATCTCAGGAAATTTTTTAGGAAGAAGTGCTTTTTGAATCTTTTTTGCTAATTCAAGATCTTTTTCGTATCGTGAAACAAGACCGTTAATCTCTTTATTGACTTCTTTAAAGATGTCTTGAATTTCATTCATCATGGAGTTTTTCTTATCTTGCATGGATGCATTCCCCTTCAAAAACTTGTCGGCAGAATACAAAGTGCCCTTTATAATAGGCAATATTTACCCTTCTAACAAAGGGCTATCCCCAGTTTGGTGAACTTTATTACCTTACGATTGAATAAACTCTTCAATGAAAACAAGCAAGTCACCGATAAAGTATTGAATAAACCGGAATTTCCGGAGGAATTGGTGCAAAAGAAAAAGGAAAGAAATTCAAATTTAATCATAGCTAAAGATCGAAGAAAGCAAGTTTCTGATCCTTCTCTATTGTTAAAAATGAGTAAAGAAAACGAAGATCTTCGTATTTCTTACGAACGACTACTGAATCAAACCAATAATGCTTTAATGAAATGTCTTGAAATTCGTGATGCCTACACTTATGGCCATAGCATGCGTGTGATGGAATATGCACTGATGATCGGACGTGGAGCTGGGCTTAGTTTAAAAGATTTAAAAAATCTAGAACTTGCAGCAATGTTTCATGATTTGGGAAAATTAGGGGTTCGAGATTGTGTTTTATTAAAAGAAGGACCACTCACACCTACAGAAGGTAAAGCAATTCAAGAGCACCCTGAATATGGTGCCGAAGTCTTAGAACTGATTGACGACTATAAAGAGATTGTAAGCGGGGTTTTACACCATCATGAAAGATTAGACGGTAAGGGTTATCCGACCGCTCAAAAGAAAGATGAAATACCACTTTACTCTAGAATCATCTTAGTTGCAGATACTTTTGATGCGATGACAACTACACGCCCCTATCGTAGACTGTTGGAGTTTAAAGTT
>CAZPTV010000314.1:0-3087 GCA_964589335.1 uncultured Bacteriovoracaceae bacterium | reverse complement strand
ATTATGCATGCAGCACCAACGAGTGTAAATAATAAATTTAATTTCTGAAAAAGGATTGAATCTGGCGCATTTTTTGATGCCGCATAAACGGCAGTGAAGCCAAGTAAAACGAGCCCAAATAATGGCATCCATTTTTGTAAAATGAATAATCGACTTTGTTCTGAGTCAGATGATTTTTTAATGGCCTCAAGAGGACCTATTTTTGTTGCAAAATATGAGGGGTAGAGTGCAGCGCAAATTGAAGAAGAAGTTCCAATCAGTATGGCTAAAAAGATTTCACGTGCACCAAAAATTATTTCAGGTACTTGCATGTGTATTACAAACTGCCCTGATATTGACTTCGTAACATCAGTCACAAGATATTTTGCTAAGGCATAACCACCGGCGCTTCCAAATATTGAACCAATAATACCAATGATCATTGCTTCTAAAATAAATAAAATTAAAATTTTATTTCTATTTGATCCAAGTGCTCGCAATGTGCCAATTTCTTTTCTTCTTTCGGCCACGGAAATACCGATTGAGTTTGTCACCATGAATAATCCAACAAAGAGTGCTAGTGTGCTAAAGAATTCAAGCATAGTTTGAAAGGATTTAATCATCCGTTCCATTTCTTCAGATTGTCCAGAAGGTCTTTGCACAACAAATCCATCGCCAATGATAGATTGAATTTTATTTTGTATGAATTCGATATTTATATTTTCATCAATAACTAAATCCATTCGATCAACACGATTGCCTTTGCCGAAAGTCATTTTCGCGCCATCGATGTCCATTAAAGCAATTGCACCACCGTATGCTTTAGCGGGTCCTTCAGGTGTAAGCAAACCTCTGACTGTAAAACGTTTTTTTCCATCTGCAGTTGCAAGATCAAATTGATCATCAATTTTAAGTTTATGTTCTTTGGCGAATGATTTTGTTAGAATGATACTATCTGGTTGATTTAAAAACATGAGAGGGTCTTCGATCACTTCTTCATCAGAAACTTTATATGTTCTAACATTTTGTTCTTTAAGAAGGTCAACTCCTAGAATCATTAAAGTACGTTTTGCATCTTTATCGCCTGCAAAATGTCCGCGGGTTAACACCATTGGAACAATATGTTTAATTTCTTTTAGGTCCTTTAATGTATCTGCTAAACTTTCATCAAAACCTGCCTCGCCTGCAGAAATGGTCAATTGGGCTTTACCGGCTAGTGATTCAAATGATTCTCGAAATGAATGTAGTGTAGAATTATTTATGCTTTGAATGGCAACCCAAAGTGATAACCCTAGAGCAACACCGAGTGTGGTTAATAGTGTTCTTCCTGGTTTCGATTGAAGTTGTCTTAAGGAAATAAATCGAAATAGATTTCTCATAAGATCTTATTGAGTCGTCTGAGTTTTCAAACTATATGATTGATCGGATTCAAGAGCACCATCTTTCAATCGAATATGTCTGGTTCCAAAAGAAGCAGCTTTAATATCATGTGTAACCATGACGATAGTATATCCGTGAGTACTGACTAGTTCTGACATTTGTTCGAGAATAGATGTACCAGTTTTTGAATCTAAATTTCCTGTGGGTTCGTCTGCTAGAATGAGTAATGGGTCTGCAATCATTGATCTCGCGATAGCAACACGTTGCATTTCACCCCCAGATAATTGTGAAGGCAGGTGATTCATTCGATCTTTTAAGCCAACAAGTGATAGTAAATTTTCAGCTTTATTTTTAATATTTTTAGGTGAATTGCCGTCAAGTAAACTAGGAAGCATGACATTTTCAATTGCACTTAAGGTTGGTAATAAATTAAAAAATTGAAATATAAAACCTAGTTTTCGCCTTCTGAATTTTGAGAGTTCATCGTCTGAAAATTCCGCAATATTATTTCCTTCAAAAATAACTTTCCCAGAAGTAGGTCGATCTAAACCGCCTAAAAGATGCAACAGTGTACTTTTTCCAGAGCCAGATGGCCCCATTACAGAAATAAATTCAGATTTATTTATTTTAATATTTAAACCGCGAAGAGCCTCAACCATTTGTTCTCCGCGAGTGTATGTTTTCTTTAATTGAATAGCCTCAAGCATAGTGCGAATGAAATATAATGATTTCAATTCATTACAGCAATGATTAGATTATTATTTTTCAAGAAATGCGCTACGTGTCGGGAAATATATTCCTTCGTTTAGAATAAAGATAAATTTGATTGAAAAAATTCATACGAAGCTTATCATCTTCTTATGATTATCCAGAAAAAATCAAAAATGTTTTATAAAATAATCGCAACAATCATTTTATTCAGTACGACTCATGCAATGTCGTCTGAAACTTCAAATCAATCACAAACTGTTCAAAACTCTTCTACAGATGACATAAGAATGCAGCTTCAATTCTCTCCTGAATTCACATCTATATTTGGCCCATCAAATTCAAATACACGTGGAGCAGGTGCAGGGGGTGCGTTTCTTTACGCATTAAGTGGAAACTTTGCAATGGGAAGCGGAGTGCGTCACGTTGTTACATTAGATAAACAAACTCAAGCCGTATTTACACAGTTTGATATTCGAGCTCAATTTGCTTTTAATAATGGGCTAGTTTTAAAGCGTGAAGATTATCTTTCTGGAGCTAATTTAAAGAGGCATCGATTAGGTGGATTTCGTTTAACTTTAGCCATTAATCAATACTATTTTGAAAATCAAGTTACACCATATAGCGGACCAGGAATCGGTGTTAGTCATGAATTTTATGCTACTCCAAAGCTTAATTATTTAGTTGGTGGTCGCCTTGACCGTATTACTAACGGTATCGTTTCTATTTTTCCTGCACAGTTATTTGCGGGAATTGGCTATAGATTTTAATTTCATTTTTTTCGCAAACCTCTGAAATCACTGAACTAATCTTAATTTTGCATAACTTATACAGTTAGTGTACAATAATAGTCAGATATTAATATAGCTATATTGGGGGGGACGTATGAAGAAATTAAAATTAATGTCTTTCTATTTATTCTTAGCAATAGTTTTAAATCTAATCTTACCAAATCTTTCTCAAGCAATTATTGGATGTACAACATTACAATGTCGAATAGACAAAATTTGCCACGAAAAG
>CAZPTV010000313.1:0-3091 GCA_964589335.1 uncultured Bacteriovoracaceae bacterium | reverse complement strand
TATTTCAACAGTTTCATTAATTGGGTATCAATTACAAACAGATACCACGGTTTTACGTGATGCATTAAAAATATTTTCTGAATTAAAAATCGACGTACTTGATTTGACCTGTCATTCACAATCGATTACATTTTCAGTTAACGATTTAGTATTAGATCGTGCAGTAAAAGCAATGCATAAAGAGTTTATTGAAACACCAAGGAAAAACATCAATGTCTAAAATTCAAAAACTAGAAAATAATATGGAACCTAAACATATTCGAGAATTGAAAATATTTGAAAATATTAAAAACAATGCAGAATTTGATGTCTGCATTTTAGGAAATGGGATTTCTCCATTTTGGACTTATTTAGCATTGGCTAAAAAAAATTATCGAGTTTTATGGATTCACCACGATCCGATCATAAGTTCAGAACGTTCATTTTTTCAAAATGCAAACAATTGGGAAGTATCTGAGGATCGAATGGTACAGCTTGCTAACCTAGTTGATTGTCCGTTTGATATCAACCATCCAGAGTCAGTTTCATTCGGAACGGTATACTATGATGCAAAACATTCAAAGCGACTTCGAAGTCTTGCTGAAGTAAAGCCTGAATATGCGCCACATGAAATGGACTATTATTCATGTCTTAACTCTAATGCTGTAAATATGGTTAATGCATGGGCATGGCATCAGAAATGTGTGAATGAACATGAGAATCTTGAATTTAATAATTCTTTTGAGTTGCAGCAAACATCGATTATTGAAATCAATATTGAAAAAGATTCAATCTGTTCCGTTGATTTAGGTTTATTTAGCAACGGTAAAAAAATATCGACTCAAATAAAAGCTAAAGCATTTGTCATATCTGAAAATGATTCTTCTTTCAGTGAGTTTATTCTTAATGAGGAGCATGCACGTAAATATTTACGTGCAAATAAAGGGTTGCACCCCATTCCTGGTTTTGGAGTAAAGTATGAGCATAAGTCATTTGATGCGATTATTCAGCAAAATGTAATTGTTCCGATGCTTGTGAATCCTACAAAAAAAGAAGATCAATCACATGTATTAGGAAGATTTAATTTAGATAAAAAAAGTAGTACTTGGTTTGGCTTTCTTACCCAGTCAGAACTCGAAGACAACCATGAAATTCTAAAAAAAATGAAATCTTTGAAAAGAATATTAGATCGAACATTTGCCGGCTTCGCAGATTCTGTGACTCGCGAGTCATATACTTTTGAAGAAAAACTATGGATTCATCAGGAAAAACCACAACTCATAAAAGTATTTGAATCTTTTATTACGAGAGATCATTCTGGACTCAATCAAACGATTGATCACATCAATTCAATTGTCCTTCAGATTCTAGATCAAGTTCAAACAACAGATAAAATAAATCAATTTGCATCAACAGAAGTTCAATATTCAGTAAAACCCTCGGAATTATTACCCGAATAGAAAGAGCCGTTCATGAGCAGTAGTAGCAGAAAAGTACGAACACATACATGTGGTGAATTAACAGAAAACGATAAAGCGAAGAAAGTTCTCTTGCAAGGTTGGACACATAAGAGAAGAGATCATGGTGGTGTAATATTTCTTGATTTGAGGGATCGATATGGAATTACACAAATTGTAATTGATCCTGAGCACTTAAATTCAAAAGATTCTTATGCTCACGCAGAAAAAATTCGTTCTGAATACGTAATACAAGTTGAGGGCATTGTAAGAGCGCGTCCAGACGGCATGAAAAATTCAAAATTAGTAACAGGTGCCATTGAAGTTGAAGTAAAAGAAATTGAAATATTAAGTGAGTCAAAGCCATTGCCATTTCCAATTGAAGATGGAGAAGAAGTATCTGAATCTTTGCGTTTAAAATATAGATATCTTGATCTCAGAAGAACATCACTGCAAAGTAATTTAATTTTAAGACACAAAACGACTCAAATTGTTAGAAATTATCTGGATAAACATCAATTTCTAGAAATTGAAACGCCAATATTATACAAAAGTACACCAGAAGGCGCGAGAGATTTTATTGTTCCCTCAAGAGTAAATCCGGGTACATTTTATGCGCTTCCTCAGTCTCCACAAACTCTAAAACAATTGTTGATGGTTAGTGGGTACGATCGTTATTACCAAATCGCACGTTGCTTTCGAGATGAAGATTTAAGAGCCGATCGCCAACCTGAATTTTCTCAAATAGATATAGAAATGAGCTTCATTGATGAAGAAACTATTTTTAAAATATTTGAAGGAATGATGAAAGATGTTTTCAGTGGGATATTATCAAAAGAGATTAAAATTCCATTTGAACGCATGGACTATCAAACTGCAATGAATGATTATGGCGTAGATAAACCGGACACACGTTTTGAATTAAAGTTAAAAGATTTATCAACGGTTTTTAAAAATTCAGAATTCAATGTCATTAAAGGCACTTTGCAAACCGGGGGTATATTAAAAGGACTATCAGTATCTAAAAGTAATTTTAAAAATAGCGATGGTTTTTCAAGAAAAGACATCGATGAATTTACAAAATTCGTTGGACAATATGGTGCTAAAGGTCTCCTATGGTATAAATTTGCTGATGACGGTAGTGTAAGTGGACCCGCTGCAAAACATTTACAACCAGATGAATTATCATCTTTAAAATCCATGAATTATGCCCAACCAGGTGATATTTTATTTATGGTTGCAGACTCTGAGAAAATTTCAAACGATGCAATGGGACAGCTAAGGTTAAAGATTGGTGAAAAACTAAATCTTATAGATAAAACAAAGTTTAATTTTTTATGGGTTACAGGGTTTCCATTACTTCAATATGAACCTACAGACGGAAGATGGTATGCGTGCCATCATCCTTTTACTTCACCGGTAGCAGAGGATACTGAAAAACTATTATCGAATAAAGAACTTGGAACAATTCGTGCGGCTGCATACGATCTGGTATTAAATGGTGTTGAAGTTGCGGGCGGAAGTCTAAGAATATATAATCAAAAAGTTCAAGCAGCTATGTTTAAGGCGCTTGGTCTGTCTGAAAAAGAAGCTCAAGATAAATTTGGTTTTTTCCTTGAAGGACTTCAATATGGTACACCACCACACGGTGGTTT
>CAZPTV010000312.1:0-3096 GCA_964589335.1 uncultured Bacteriovoracaceae bacterium | reverse complement strand
CTTGTGCAAAAGTATTTTCATACTGGACTACAGTAAATTACCGTGAAGCCTATGGAATTCACGCAAGTAATGGTATTTTATTTAACCACGAATCGCCTCGACGAGGGGAAACATTTGTGACGAGAAAAATTACACGAGCTGTAGCTAAAATTCTCGCTAAAAAACAAGATAAATTATTTTTAGGAAATCTAGATGCAAAACGCGATTGGGGTTATGCAAAAGACTATGTCGAAGCTATGTGGCTGATGTTGCAACAGCCTGAAGCCGATGATTATGTAATCGCAACCGGAGAAACGCATTCTGTTCGTGAGTTTTTAGAAGTCGCTTTCGGATATGTAGGACTTGATTACAAAAAATATGTTGAGATCGATGCGAAATATTTTAGACCTACAGAAGTAGATCTCCTGATCGGTGATGCAACAAAAGCAAAGAAAAAATTAGGTTGGAATTTTAAATTGAGTTTTAAAGAACTCACGCAATTAATGGTACGCGAAGATATAAAAACTGAAGGTCTTGATCCTTCTAAATATGTTTCGAAATAAAATATGAACTTACAGGGTAAAAATATTGTCGTTACGGGTGGATCAGGATTTCTAGGTCGCCATGTTGTTAGTGAATTGAAAAAAAGAAATCCAGCCAAGATTATTATTCCTCGTTCTAAAGATTGCGATCTACGAAAGATTGAAAACTGCATTGAAATTACTAAAAACATCGACCTTCTAATCCATTTAGCAGCACATGTGGGTGGAATCGGACTGAATAGAGAAAAACCAGGTGAGTTGTTTTATGATAATGCAATGATGGGAATTCAACTGGTTGAAGCTGCACGCGTGAATCAAGTTCCCAAAACAGTTGTTGCAGGGACCATTTGTGCTTACCCTAAATTTACACCAGTTCCATTTAGAGAAGAAGAACTTTGGAATGGCTACCCTGAAGAAACCAATGCACCCTATGGAATTGCAAAAAAAGCAGTGCTTGTTCAACTTCAGTCATATCGAGCGCAATATGGAATGAACGGAGTATTTCTATTGCCTGTCAATCTATATGGGCCTCATGATAATTTTGATTTAAACTCATCCCACGTTATTCCTGCCTTAATTAGAAAAATAAAAGAGGCTATGGATCGTGGTGAAAAAAGAGTTACACTTTGGGGTGATGGAACTCCGACAAGGGAATTTTTATACGTTGAAGATTGCGCTGAAGGGATTGTATTAGCAGCTGAGAAATACGATGGTGCCGAACCTGCTAATTTAGGTAATGGTCAAGAAATTCGAATTAAAGATTTAGCTCAAATCATTTCAAAGGAATTAGGTTTTAATGGAGAAATTATTTGGGATTCATCAAAGCCCAATGGACAACCCCGTCGAGCATTAGACACCACTAGAGCAAAAGAGTATTTTGGTTTTCAATCAAAAACTTCATTTGATGTTGGTCTAGCAAAAACAATAAAATGGTATCTTGAGAATCGTTGATTAAAAAATAATTTTGAAATGTTTTTTTGTTGAATTATTTGTACTGTATCCATCATTTTTTGAATTTAGTTTAAATTCAGTAGAATAAACACCTGCCTCAGGAAACTCATCCCTTGTTACTTTAAAAGTAATAGTTACAGATGAACCTGGATTCAATTTTGGAATGAATTGACTGTAAATTGGAATCGATTCAAAATCTTGAGTATTGTCATTGACCGGATCATTCACTTTAGATCGGAAAATTTGTATATTATCAAAAGCATCGGTAGGTTGTGAACCTTCATTTTGAATGGTTACAAATATCGTTTGGTTACTATAACTAATGTTGTGAGTGTGTATGGCTAAATCTTTTTCATCAGTTTGATATCGATTCAGTGGAGCAAAATCCGGAATTCGAATGGTTGAATTTTTCGTTGCCATTTTTGATACTGATTCAGTCACTTGAATTCCAGTATCTTCAATTGCACCAAGATCAAGCGGTAATTTTGTAATATCTTTGATTACTTTTAAACTCATTACTAAGCCATCGTGAATGGCGACAGTATAATTTTTAAATGGCTGTGTCTCTTCATATCGTCTAGTCGATTGATTAAATATTTTCAAAGATTGTATCGGAAATAAACTTTCGACATAGGGGTCATCAATTTTAGTAAATATAGAATTAAATAATTTATTAGAATAAAGAACTTTCATTCCAGAGACAGATAACCATCCCATTTCTGGAGCGAAACTATTAACTCGAAGATACGCATTGATGAGTAACTTAATTTGCCATCCGGTTAGCTTCGCTTTGTGAACAGTCCATGATTTGCCTTTATTTGGAAAAGGCTCCTGGCTGCCAGCGAGGGGTTGAAAAATATGCGGTTGAATATTGAAAATCTGATACGGGGTAACCGGACCTGCCGGAATACCTACGCCAATTAAACTATTTATTTCTAAAGCTGCATCGGTTTGCGCTGTTTCTTTCATTGCATCGGCAGACAGGTTTCCGAGAATTGTTTCTCTGTAATCATGGTGAATCGCTTCGTGTTCTAGGTTAGTGAATGAAAAAAGAAAAAATCCATTCCCAAATTTATTTTCTAAAATCGCATCTTGCTCTTCAACCATACTCTTAATTTTTTTATTTTCAAAAATTGACTCATGAACCGGTAGTAATTCGTAATCTTTTAAAGTTAAAAGTTTTAAATGTGGATAATATTTTAAATTCATTTTTCCTAGAAACTGCCCCCATTCACCAGTTTCTACAATAAAAGCAGGTCGCTTAGTTCTGTTGTTTCTAACAATCACAGGTTCTGGTGTTTTATGATGGCTATGACCGCTGATAATTACATTTACGTACGGAATTTTTTGGGCCCACTTCACATTTGTCTCAAATGTATTGTGTGAAAGTAAAATGATGATATCAGCTTGTTTTTCTTTGCGCAGTTTTTCGGTCAGTGTCTTGATTTGATCAAGCGGATCAGTAATTTTTCCAGGTTTAAAATATTCTTTATAAGTAAAATCAATGCAAAGTACGCCGATAAGGGCAATTTTAATTCCATTTTTATTAACGATTTTATAATCTAATATATTTTTATTTATAAAATCACGATGCGGATCTAGTGCGGAATCGAATAAGTTCTTG
>CAZPTV010000311.1:0-3119 GCA_964589335.1 uncultured Bacteriovoracaceae bacterium | reverse complement strand
GTAGTTTGCCTGGGATTTTGTCATAAATTTTTACCATGTCCCAAAATATTCCAGATAAAAGTAATATGTCGCCCGCTTCATGTTTTTTGCTGAATAATTTTGGAGTCAACCCACCCGCAGGCACGCGATGGTGCATTTCTAAAAGCGCTAAATATTCTCGATAATTACGAAGAGACTCTGAGAAGTTTTTATTTTTATAACATTTAACCCCGTTTTTAACTAATTCGACTCGCTTATTCCAAATTTCTCTGCGTTTTTTTTCTGAAAGAAAATCGTATTTTTGTTTAATTTGTTTTCTAATTTTTTCAGAAAAACATTTTGGCGCACACTTTTCGCAAACAGGTACGCCATAGACTTCTTTTAAGATTGCTTTTTCGGCACCGCAACCAGGGCACTCGTCAATATTGGAAATAGTAACAGCCATGTACTAATTATAAGGTATTCAAGGGATCTACATCAATAAAACGTACACCGTTTTTACGAAGAGTCTTTATCATGGCATTTAAAGAGGAAATTTTTTCCGATTTGAGTAGCAATTGCCAGCGATATTCGTTGGCAATCTTTGAAATAATAGCCTGAGATGGTCCAAGTATTTCGACACTCATCAGGGGATGAGCGTCATTCAAATGTTCTAAAAGCCGTGCCTGTCTGTAAGACTCTTCTCGAGCACGTTCTTCTTTTTTGTCGCGGAATTCAATTTGAGCAAGTTTAGAAAACGGAGGATAAGCAAATTCTTTTCTAAAGGTTAGTTCTTTTCTAAAAAATGAAATGTAATCATGATTTACAGTGGATTCAATTACATAATGATCGGGTAGATAGGTTTGCAATATAACTTTTCCAGTTTTGTCTGCTCGACCGGCTCTGCCTGCAACTTGAGAAATGAGTTGGAATGTACGCTCATTAGACCGAAAATCAGGTATATGCAAGTTCATGTCAGCGAGCAAAATTCCAATGAGTGTAACGTTTGGAAAGTCGTGTCCCTTAGCAATCATTTGTGTGCCAACGAGTATGTCTATTTTTTGATTTCTAAAATCAGTTAGAATATTTTCTAAGTCAGTTAGATTTTTAATCGTATCTGCGTCTAGGCGTTTGATGCGAGCCTTTGGAAAAAAATAATTTAATTGTTCTTCGGCATATTCTGATCCAAAGCCGAGAAGTTTAAAATTTCCTTTATTACATTGCGGGCAAATATTTTTTGCTGGAATTTCAAAGCTACAGTAATGACACCGTAAAATGAATGCTCTATTGTGCGCGGTCAGTGAGACTGAGCAGTTAAGACATTCGGGTACGAGACCGCACTCAAGACACATCATAAAATTAGAATACCCTTTGCGATTAATAAAAAAGATACTTTGTTCTTTTTTACTCAAATTCAATTGAATTTCTTCAATTAATTTTTTGCTAAACAGTATCGGTCTCGAATTAGATTTTGATAGCTCTGAGTCTGGTTTGGGCTCTTTTCTCATATCTACAACGTGCACTGTAGGCAGCTTGCTTGAACCAGGGCGCTCATTTAATGTTAGAAGTTCGTGTTTTCCATTAAGGGCGGCATGATAAGTTTCGATTGATGGAGTTGCTGAGCCTAAAATCGTTATTGCTGAGTTTATTTTGGACCGAACTAATGCCAAGTCTCTCGCGTTATACCGTAAATGATCTTCTTGTTTATATGAAGTTTCATGTTCTTCGTCCACAATCATCAATCCTAAATTTTTAACCGGAGCAAAAAGAGCAGACCGAGCGCCGACAACAACTTGGACCTCTTCGCGATGAATTTTCCACCAGAACTCTCTACGGTTTTTTTCGGTTAACCCAGAATGCAAAACCGCAACTTTATCGCCGAAACGTTTTTCAAAACGTTCACGTAGTTGTGGTGTGAGTGAAATTTCAGGAACAAGGATTATGACAGATTTTCCTAATTTTAAAATTCGCTGAGCAGACTGTAAGTAAAGTTCTGTTTTGCCGCTACCAGTGATTCCATGAAGTAAAAATGAATGAAAACGGCCCTGATCAATGGCTTTATTTATTTGTATAAATGCATGGTTTTGTTCATTCGTTAGAGTAAGTGGATTTTCAATTGTCTGTATAATTTTATATTCAATTTCTTTTGATTTTCTCTTTGGAATTTTTAAAATACTTTTGGGTAGGGCACTTCTAAAAACCTCACCTGGTGGAAGCTGATAGTATTCGGCAATCCATTTGAAAAATTCTAAATCCTTAGGAGTAAAAAGAGGAGTGTCGAATGGACAATCAAGAATATCCTTAAGTTTGTACTCATGCTCTTCTGTTTGGTTTTCTATAGATTCAACTAGACCTTCGATTTTAGTTCTATGAAAAGGAACCCAAACAAATGATCCAGGTCTAATAATGCTTTCAAGATGATCTGGAATAGAATAAGTTAGTGCTCCTTCGATTGGTCTAGGAACAATAACCTGTGCTGTTTTATTTTTCATCATCGTACAAATTTAAAGTATTGTTCTAGAAATTCACGTGTTTCAGAATCGGTTTCAGATAGCGGAGGCATTTTCAGAGGACTTATGTCTTTAGTATTTGATTGGATTTCAAGTGTTTCAATTTTTAACCAAAGTAAATTATTTTTAAAAACTTGAATAGTTCTAGGGTATAGAAAATTTTTAAATACTTGATATTGAGCCATGCGATACTCAATCCAATCGCTACCCGTAGTTGACGATGGCGGAAGAACAGCTTTAATAGGTAATAAGCTATCTTTTTCAACCCAAAGTTGCATTGTTTTGTCCCAGGTTTTTAAACGATCCACCATGAGGATGTCTTTAGTTTCGTCAGTTGGAACACCTAAAACAACAGCAATTTGATTTTCGTTTCTGACCAAGGCGATTCCTGACTCGGGCATATAAACTGTATTTGGTGCAGAGATATCTTTTAATTCTTTTTCAGCATCTTTTGTAAGATTGTTTTTTTTGTGAATCGGTTTTTCAGAAACTTCTTCTTGTGAGGCTAGTCGTGTGTCGTATAACTCTTTTTCTGTTTTGAGTGGCAAACCCAATTCCTTAAGATGATCATAAATGCTTGATCCCTCTTTAATAAAAAGCAAATCGTAAAGTATTGGATCGCATCAAACAAACAGGAGATATTTTTTGGGC
>CAZPTV010000310.1:0-3130 GCA_964589335.1 uncultured Bacteriovoracaceae bacterium | reverse complement strand
TATTGTCCTGGTCATGCAGAATTGGGTCTAAATATAATTCGAGAATCTAAAGAGATTCGCGAAATTTACGAAAAAAAATATGGCACATCTTGATTTAAACCAACAGATCGTAATTGAGTGTAGAAAAATTGCAGCGGAGATCGTATCAAAAGTTCGTCCTACGATCGAAACGAACACGACGGTTAGTATCGAAAGAGCTGCATTGCGATTAATCGGAGTAAAGGGAGCGCTTTTACAAAACGGCTTAAAATATCCGGCTGCAAATTTTATTGTTGAACAATTAAGACAAGACCTAGTTTTATCAAGAGGTGTTTTGTATTGGTTTGTAAATGCCATGTTGCAAACGGGCGGAACGGTTGATCAAGTAACCGAAAAAATTCTATCTGGCGAAGTAAGACTCAGTCAAATCCCGCTATCTCCAGTTTCTGAAATAAAGAAAAAAGCTCTCGAAATTTCTAGAACAGCTGTTGATCACCTCTCACAGAAGCGTGACTTGAGAAATGATCTTAGAAAAAAATATACAGATCCATGGGATTTAACTTTTCAATCAAAGCCACTTCTTTACGTAATTGTAGCAACGGGAAATATTTTTGAAGACGTCATACAAGCGAAAGCTGCTGCTGAAGCTGGCGCAGAAGCAATTGCTGTCATTAGGTCAACGGCCCAAAGTCTTTTAGATTATGTTCCCGAGGGAGCGACTACAGAAGGATTTGGCGGTACGTATGCCACTCAAGAAAATTTTAAAATAATGCGTGAAGCATTAGACGAGCAAGGAGCAAAGCTTGGTCGATATATAAGATTAACAAATTATTGCTCCGGGCTTTGTATGTCTGAGATAGCAGCAATGGCCTCAATGGAAAGGCTTGATTTTTTATTAAACGACGCGATGTATGGAATTTTATTTCGCGACATCAATATGAAGCGAACATTAATTGATCAGCATTTTTCAAGACTCATAATATCTCATGCAGATATTGTTATTCATACGGGTGAAGATAATTATTTAACAACAGCCGACGCAGTTGAAAACGGTCATCAAGTTTTAGCGTCTCAGTTTATTAATGAAAAATTTGCAAAAGATGCACATATGCGCGAAGAACAAATGGGACTTGGACATGCAGCAGAAATGGATCCTTGGCATCCAAATGTTTTATTACTTGAAATTGCACGAGCGCAAATGACGAGAGATATTTTTCCAAAATCTCCTATAAAATTTATGCCTCCGACACGACATAAGGTTGGCGATATATTTTTTAGTCATCTGATGGACGCCATGTTCAATCTTATTGGCGTAATGACAAATCAGGGCATTCAGCTTTTAGGTATGCCAACAGAAGCAATTCATACTCCACTTTTGATGGACAGATGGATGAGCATTAAGAATGCAAATTATATATTTGGTGCCGCTAAAGATCTTGGAAAAGAAATTACATATAAAAAAGATGGAACCATTGCAAAATGGGCAAATAAAGTTTTAGACGATACCCTTCAACTTTTAAGAAAAATTAATAAAGATGGTTTATTTAAAGCAATTGAAGACAAAGCTTTTGCAAATGTCTCTAGAACTTTGACTGGGGGAAAGGGGTTAGATGGTGTTCTACAAAAAGATAAGGAATACATTAATCCTTTTTTTGATTTATTATGAGCGATTACTCTCATCTTATTAAAAAAGCTGACCTTAAAAAAATGAAGCCCTACGGGGATATAATGGATGATGGAGTAGTGCAGGTATCATTCACATTACCGGTTGCCGTATCACCAGAAGCTCGCGAGGCAGCAGTACAAATAGCACAAGCCATGGGATTGGATTCGGTAAAAGTTGTTTCGATGGAATATGCGTCTGATGGGTTTTCATTTTTTGTCGTTTATGGAAAAGTAAAAAATACAATTGACTTCACACAAGTTAAAGCAATTAAAGTTGAATCTCCCGTACTTGATCGCGAAGAAATTGACTCTCTAATAAAAGATAAAATTGGTAGAAAGGTGGTTATTGTAGGTGCTTGCACAGGTTATGATGCACACACCGTTGGAATAGATGCCATCATTAATATGAAGGGTTTTGCTGGTGATTACGGTCTTGAAAGATATGATTGGATCAACGCAATCAATCTTGGTGCTCAGGTTTTAAATGATGATCTTCTTAAAAAAGCCATCGAGTTAAAAGCAGATGCAATTTTAGTTTCAAAAGTTGTGGATCAGCACAATATTCATATTAAAGATATGAAAGAACTTATGGAAAAGGCTGAAAAATTAGGATTAAGAGATAAATTTATTTTCGTAGCCGGTGGACCTCGAGTAACTCATCAGCTTTCATTAGAGTGTGGTTTTGATGCTGGATTTGGTGTTGGAACTAAACCGTCATTTGTGGCATCTTACGTAGTACAAGAAATGATTGCTAGAAATACGAAGAAGAAAAACGAATGAAAACTAAGAAAACATCAAATAAACTTACAGAAGCAGATATTTTAACGCAAGTTAAACAAAAATTTCATATCGTGGGCAGAGAAACAGAAATTACGGCTATTTCTTCGGCAGTTTTAGCAGAAAGAAATGTACTGATTGAAGGACCGGTTGGGGTTGGTAAAACTGTTTTGGCTCACGCAGTTGCTTCGATTATGGGAAGAGAATTGATTCGCGTAGATGGTGACTCTAGATTTACCGAACAAAAGTTAACGGGCTGGTTTGATCCATCGCTCGTTATTAAAAAAGGTTACACGGAAAAAACTTTTGTCGAAGGACCATTAGTGCATGCAATGAAAGCTGGATCAATTTTATTTATTAATGAATTAAATCGAATGCCAGAGGCAGTGCAAAACATATTACTTCCTGCAATTGATGAAGGGTTGGTTCAAATTCCACAGCTTGGTACGGTTCACGCTAAAGAGGGTTTTCTAGTGATAGCAACTCAAAACCCGAGAGAATTTGTTGCAACATCACACCTGAGTGAAGCATTGATGGATCGAATGGAATGGGTTCAGCTCAACTATCAATCGTTTGAAGAGGAAAAAGAAATTGCTAGGATTGCTTCTAGTTTTGATGGTGAACCTTTTTTAACCTGGGCTGTAGAATTGATTCGATTAACTAGAAATCACATCAAAATAAAGAGAGGTGCTTCGATCCGTGCGGCCAT
>CAZPTV010000309.1:0-3131 GCA_964589335.1 uncultured Bacteriovoracaceae bacterium | reverse complement strand
ATTTTGCATTTGTCCGCGTTTTATCTTTATCGCCATGGGTTGATTACCAACGGAATGCTTCATGGAAAATTAAATTTGGTTCAAAGCATATTTATGATGGCAGTTGTAATGGATGCGATCAAGGTGATGTTGAATTCGGTGGAGGATTAACATTAAAACCGTTTGATTCAGATGTTGTTTTTGTACCAATGGTTGAAACAGGACTTGGGTTATCGAAAGGCTTTACAAAATCGTTCTACCGATTACATGCTGGTCCTTCATTTATGATTCGAATTTCATTGAGTAGAAATTTTAATTTTAGTATTGCATCGTTAAAAAGGTATTATTTTCCAACTGAAAAACAAGGATCTTTAGAATCAACTGCAGAAATTAGATATGCAATGAGCAAAGACACGGCGGTGAATTTCAAATTTTTTCACGCAAACCGTGTCTCTGAAGGAGCTTTGGGTTTTCTGATTTATCGTTAGGGTAAATTTCTACTGGAGATCTAAATGACAGTCCTGACTTTGAAACTGTGTAAAGATACCCAAGTAGGAATTTTGAGTGTATTGTTGACAGCCATCAAACGTTGAAGCTGCATCCCAGTAGCCTTTGTGGCAACCGTTAGAAATTTGCGCTTCACAGAGTGGTAGAGATGACTGAGTTAAAAGTCCTGGACCATCAAGGCCACCAAGAGCAGTGCTTGCGGCACAATATCCAATTCCAGAAATTTGACCAATTGCTTCGCCATCATCAAAACAATCTGTATCGCATTGTTGATTCATTTCTTTAATGCGTCCCCATAAATTATTCCAAAAATCTTTATTGTTAAGCATTCGTTTCCAACGAGCAATCATCATAGGGTTGGGTTTTATTACTCTTCCACCTGGACCTGTAATGGTTGCATTTGGATCAGAAACAAGTTGTGCAATTCTCATCAATCTGTTTGAGATTCTTCTTGTGGCATCATTGAGCCGTTCGCAAACTAAATCATTCGTTGCTTCATTCATGATTTCGATCGCCCCGTTCTCATTGTCATTTCCAAAGTGTCGAGGTTGAAAGCGTTGAAATTTTCTTTGACCGACACCTGGACGTTTGTATGGGCGATCACCGGGGCCGCCTCTTCTATTTCCTGGGCCTTGTGGGCGAGAACCACCGAATTGTGGATTTCTATCCTGATTCCCTTCGTCACGACCTGGACCATCTCTTCTTGGGTCATTGTCACCGTGTTGTGGTCTATTTTGTCCGGAGTGAAAACCACGATTATCCCTGAATTGTGCCTCTGAATTTTGTTCTGAGGCGGTAAACAACAGTATCGTTAATAAAATCAAAGTCATCGTGGTTTTCATTTGTACTACTCTCCTGTTACAACTACTTCTGGACTTGCGTCAGAGCAGCTGGATTTAAGTTGTAAGCCAAGAATTGTTGTTAGGTCTTGAGTTTCCGAACTACATGATTTGAGTTCCAATGCAAGGTTGGTTTCGCATTGATTCAAAACTGTGCTGGAACCCCCGCTCCATCCATCATAAAGATGAACAATTTCGAGGCTTGTTGCGATTTCAACATTTATTGAACTAACAGAACATAAGAGGGATCCATAAAGGCTTCCTGCAAATCCTCCATCATCATAAGAAATTGAACCGCAGATTTGTTTTGAATCCTGGACTCCTTTTCGTATGGAATCCAGGTAGCCAGTGTAAAAGCCTTTAACAAAATCGCTTCCGCTATTGCTTGGAGCACGAACGTTTTTTACGACGTTGATCAAGGCTTTTTCTAATTTACCAATTTCTTCGCAACCCTTGGTGTTGATTGTTTTATCTTGTACTCTTTGAACAATCATCGTTCCATTATGCAAACCAACTTCATAGCCTTCTTCAAAACTAGGCAATTCAGGAACTACTTTATTTGGTATCGTTGCAACCGGAGTTGCAACTGGTTCCGCAGTGCTGGTTTGCGAAGAACTTGCATTTACTTTTCCGCAACCGATGAGACTAGTAAAGATCACAGCGGTTGTCAGAAAAAGGGTTGAGTTACGCATTAGGGTTTTCATAAAATATCCTTTCAATTAAAAGAATGCTGCATTTAAGAAATCGTTACCGTCGCGAATTGGAATGTCCCAAGGAACATAACAATCAAGACGAACGGAGTTGTCGAATGTTTCTGTGAATTGACCAACAGTGAATTCATAGCAACCAGGAATGTCATACATTGCTGTATAAACATATTCTGACTTACATCCAATTACGATATTTTGACCGCAAAATGGAAGTGGTGGTTGAGCAATGAAACCTGGATCAAGTAATCCTCCAAGTGCAACGCTCGCATAGCAATAACCTTGAGCAGAGATGTGTCCCATTTCTGCGCCTGCAGAAAAACATTTATCTCCACATCGAGTATATGTTTTATCTAATTCATCCCAGAGACCATCTGTGTAGCCGAGATAAAAACATGCTGCGAAGTCGCCGCCTTGGTATGGCCTTGCAAGTGGTGTTTCAGAAATGATTTGTGCTAAACGATCTACTTGATCGCAAGTTTGACCAAGTCTAGCCCACATCGCTTGTGAAATACGACGTGCATTTCGATCACCCATTAGTCTTCCCATGTTTGCCGCTGTTCCTTGTTTAAAACAATCAGCTCGTCGCAGTTTTCCTGCGCCATAAGATTCTTTGCTTGCACCGGTGATACAACAAAGTGCAATCAAAGCGGTTAATAGTATACGTTTCATAATGACCCCCTCTAGTGGTGTTATTAATATGTATCGAACGTCCTGTCCGAGTTGGTTGATGTTTAAAAGCTATTGCCAATGACATGCCATACGTTGCTAGGCATTAAAAATTTTATATAGAATCGGTGATTTATCTATTTAAGTAATTGATATTATTTATATTTTATCTATATTCATACAGTAGTTTCAAAAAGTAATTTTATTAAAAAAACTGGTGTCAGTTTGGGTTTTGGGGACAAGCGATTATTAGTTTTTACATGGTAGCAACTTAATTGGTTTTACAAATTAAGATGAGACTAAATAAACTTCATCGTAAGATTATAAAAATGAAAGATATAAAATTTAAGACCTTACTTAAAAAAAATATTACCTGGGAATTGTTGTTTTCTATTGCTTCGTTGCGATTTCACGTTGTTTTCAGTTTTTT
>CAZPTV010000308.1:0-3132 GCA_964589335.1 uncultured Bacteriovoracaceae bacterium | reverse complement strand
AAAAAGGATTGTGGGATGGTTACAAAGATGTGAACATGGGTAATGCAGCTAAACTCTGCGCTAGTGAAATGAAAATCACTAGATCTGAACAAGATGAATTTGCAAAAAAAAAAAAAAAAAAATCTCAAGAAGCAACGAAATCAGGAAAATTTAAAAAAGAAATTTGCATGGTCGAAGTTCCAGGACGTAAAGGAGAAATTACAAAAATTGAACAAGACGAAGGTCCTTTTAAAGCTCAATTTGATAAGATTCCAACATTGAATCCAGTTTTCGAAAAAGACGGCACAATAACAGCAGCAAATGCAAGTACGATCAATGATGGAGCAGCGGCAATTATTTTAGCGAGTGAAGATTTTGTTAAGAAAAACAATCTCAAGCCAATTGCAAAGTTAGTGGCATATGCTCAGCATGCACAAGCTCCAGAATGGTTTACAACAGCACCGGTTGAGGCAATGAAAAAAGTAGCTAAAAAATCAAACTGGGAAATGGATTCAATTGATCTTTTTGAAGTCAATGAAGCCTTTGCAGTGGTTGCGCTAGCTGCAAAAAAAGAATTAAATTTACCTGATAATAAATTAAATATTTACGGTGGTGCCGTTAGTATCGGGCATCCGATTGGTGCGAGTGGTGCAAGAATTTTATGCACTTTAATTCATGCTCTTCGTGAAAACTCTAAGAAACGTGGTATGGCTTCTATTTGTATTGGTGGTGGAGAAGCTACAGCTATTACTTTTGAAATTAATTAAAGGAGATACAGTATGGCCTGTACAGTTGTGAAAGATGCCAAAGAAGCAGTTTCTGATATTAAAGAAGGTTCTGTTTTATTAGTCGGTGGATTTGGTTTGTGTGGTATTCCTGAAAATTGTATCGCAGCACTTGTTGAAAAAGGAGTAAAAAATTTAACATGTGTTTCAAATAACTGTGGAGTTGATGATTTTGGACTTGGATTATTGCTAAGAACTAAACAAATAAAAAAAATGATTTCAAGTTATGTAGGGGAGAATAAAAATTTTGAAGCTCAAATGTTAGCAGGTGAAATTGAAGTTGAGCTTTGTCCGCAAGGTACATTAGCAGAAAGAGTACGTGCTGCTGGTGCTGGGATAGGTGGATTTTACACACCGACTGGGGTTGGAACTCTAATTGCTGAAGGAAAAGAAAAAAGAGTGTTTGATGGTAAAGAATATATTTTAGAGCGACCACTAAAAGGAGATTTCGCATTAGTTAAGGCATGGAAGGGCGATAAAATGGGAAATCTTGTTTTTAGAAAAACATCTAGAAACTTTAATCCAGTTGTTGCAACGGCAGCAAAAATTACAATTGCTGAAGTTGAGGAACTAGTTGAGGTAGGTCAATTAGATCCTGACCAAATTCATGTTCCTGGTATATATGTAAAAAGAATATTTAAAGGAAAAAATTATCTGAAACGAATTGAAAAACTAGTGACTCGCCAATAGGAGAAATTAAAATGGCACTTTCGCGCGATCAAATTGCACAAAGAATTGCAAAAGAATTAAAAGACGGATTTTTTGTTAACTTAGGAATTGGAATACCAACTTTAGTAGCAAATTATATTCCTCGTGGAGTGAATGTAATTTTGCAGTCTGAAAATGGTTTGCTCGGAATAGGTCCTTATCCAAAAGAAAATGAAGTTGATGCAGATTTAGTGAATGCCGGTAAAGAAACAGTAACTGCAATACCAGGTGCTTCTTTTTTCTCTTCTGCAGACTCTTTTGCAATGATTAGAGGCGGGCATGTTGATTTGACTGTTTTAGGGGCAATGGAAGTGGATGAAGAAGGAAATATTGCAAACTGGATGATCCCTGGAAAAGTAGTAAAAGGGATGGGTGGTGCAATGGATCTCGTTGCAGGCGCTAGAAGAGTCGTCGTAGCAATGCAACATATTTCAAAAGATGGTAAATCAAAAGTTATGAAGAAATGCCAATTGCCTTTAACGGGGGTCGGTTGCGTAAATCTAATTGTAACTGAGCTTGCAGTCATTGAAGTAACTGCGAGAGGATTGATGTTACTAGAGCGTGCTCCAGGTGTGACAATCGAAGAAATTAAGAATTCTACTGAAGCTAGTTTGATTATTGACGGAAATGTTCCTGAAATGAAATTTATTTAACTGGTTGTAATTTCAATAAACGACTTTGATCGGCTTTCAGTTTTTTATTAACATCATTTAATTTATCTTTCATATTTTGAACATGTCTCAATTCTCATGCGTCCATTTTTCGCTTTGTACCGTCTTCGTTTAGAGTTTTTTCAGTGGTAAATTCATCAATCGCACCTTGCCATAAAGTTCGATTGCGTTCTAATTTTTTAATTTCATTTTGAACCTGGCACAATTCATCGCAAACTGATTTTTGAGGTACAGTCTGAGCTCTTGCATGTGAGGGCACAATACTGATGATGAAAAATACAATTAGTAATTTATTCATTTTCATTACGGTTTGCTATAAGTAATTGTTGGATAATCATTGCCGATCATTTTTGCAGAACCATTCAAGTGAATTGTATATCCGGTTTGATAATCAGAGTTAAATGGAGTGATACTTCCATTGGTTTCTTGAATGCCTGTAATTGTGTAAACAGATTTGTGACCTTCATAAGTCCAACCGTTTGAAGCACTTTCAGGAATTTCTGTTCCATTTTTAAAGACATGAATGGTGCCAACAAGTGGCTCTTCTTTTAATACTATATATTCGTGAACAAATGCTCCGCGAGTTACATTCAAGTCGCTTTCAATGCTGGATAAAACGTTTGAAAGAGCTCCCATATCACAGATGTCAAATGCGATTCCTTTTAAGTAACCGTCAGTAACCATCTTTGAGTATGAAGAACCGATGTAAGCGGGTCCGCCTTGGCAGCCATTGCTGGTCGCTGACTTAGCAGAAATTGGATAGAATCGAACTAAACCAGATGAAGAGCGAAGGTTGTTCTTATATTGATTCGCCCAGTTTGCGAGTTGAGTTGTGTTCACCATTCCGTTGTGATTCGGATCTACTGAATATTCTGCACCATTGGTTAAAACTATAATCGCAAGCATAACGTCTTTACGTAATAGTCCGCTTGAAGTGCCAGGTTGAGCTGTTGCATTGAACAAGTTGTTGTACGTGTTTGAATAAGTGT
>CAZPTV010000307.1:0-3138 GCA_964589335.1 uncultured Bacteriovoracaceae bacterium | reverse complement strand
ATAACAATCATACTTGCTTCAATTGTTTTAGTGGCTAGTTTTAATATTATCAGCACATTATTGATGTTAGTTCATGATAAGAAACGACAGATTTCAATGTTAAAAGCCATGGGTTTTGATGCTCGAATGACGCTTTCAGTTTTTATGTTGATTGGGTCATCGATTGCAATTTTAGGGGTAGTGATTGGCATTGGTTTGTCTGGGGTGATTTGTAAGACTTTGGATGTGAAGTCGATCGTCGATATTCCAGCTGAAATTTACGGAATTTCAAAATTGCCGATAGAGTTTCGTTGGCAAGAATGGGCAGGACTTTGTTTCATGGTATTTGGTCTTGCGCTTCTATCGACCCTGTGGCCCAGTATCAAGGTAAGCAAAGAATTACCTTCAGAAGGTCTTCGTTATGAATAAAATTCTAATAGAGGCAAATTCAATTTCAAAAATTTTCAAAAAAGGAAAAATGAACATTCCTGTACTTAAGAATGTTGATTTCAAAGTCCATGCAGGTGAAACCGTTGCTATTATCGGTTCTTCAGGAGCAGGTAAAAGTACTTTATTGCAAATACTTGGCACTTTAGATGAACCCACTTCTGGAAAAGTATTTTTTCATTCAGATAATATGAAAAAAGATTTATTTGCATCCTCAGAAGAAGATCGAAGTATATTTCGCAATCGGCATATGGGATTTGTTTTCCAATTTCACCATTTATTGCCAGAATTTTCGGCGTTAGAAAATGTCATTATGCCTGGTTTGATCGCTAAGAGAGAAGAAAAGACTTTAATCCCCATTGCTGAAAAATTATTAGCAGAAGTAGGGCTTTCGAATAGATTGGGTCATAAACCTGGAGAATTGTCCGGCGGAGAGTGTCAAAGAGTAGCAGTTGCAAGATCGTTATTTATGAATCCAAAGGTAATATTCGGAGATGAACTAACTGGAAATTTAGATAGCGAAAACAGCCATAATTTAATGGATTTTCTACTCCAATTAAATAAAAAACATGGTGTTAGTTTAGTCATCGTAACGCACGATCATGAAGTTGCTAAGAGAATGTCGCGTATCGTTGAAATTCGTGATGGCAAACTGAGCTAAGATTCTTGGTTGACTATAGGTTTCCATAAAAATATACCCTTAAGAAACGGCAACTTGTGTGAAGGGACCCTTTGATTAATTCACGTTTTCAAATCAAATCCAAACTAGTTTTTCTTCTCTATTTTATTGTAAGTTTTATTACTTTGAACGGGGTTTCGTTTGCTCAAGATAAAAATAATCTTGAGGTAATAAAAGAAATTAAAATTACCGGCCAGAAAAAAATCGAACCCGATGCGATACGAGCTAAAATGAAATCGAAGACTGGCGATTTAGCAAACAGAAAACAAATTGCTGAGGACATTAAGGCTATTCATGCATTAGGTTTTTTTGATGACATCACTTTTCAACTAGAAGGTCAGATTTTAACTGTTGTTGTAAAAGAAAGACCAACAATTGTTAAAATTGAATTTGAAGGAAATGATCAAGTTAAAAGCGATGATTTAAAAGATGTAGTAAAGATTAAAGAATATGCGTTATTGGATATTAATAAAGTTAAAGAAGATATTGGACTGATTCAAAAATATTATGAAGATAAGGGTTTTTACTTAGCACATGTTACTTATGAAATCGTAAAAACCGAGAAACAAGATGAAGTTCGTTTGGTATATAGAGTCAGTGATTATGAAAAAGTGAAGATTAAAAAAATCACCTTTATCAATAATCATGTATTTAAAGACGAAAAACTTAAAGGATTCATGCGAAACACCAAGGAGGGAAATTTTTTTTCTTGGGCATCAAGTTCTGGAAATTTTAAGGAATCCGCTTTCAAGCAAGACTTACAGGCATTGACGTATTTTTATTTAAATGAAGGATATGTTAAATTTC
Source organism: uncultured Bacteriovoracaceae bacterium (assembly GCA_964589335.1). Taxonomy (GTDB): domain Bacteria; phylum Bdellovibrionota; class UBA1018; order UBA1018; family UBA923; genus CAZPTV01. The sequence continues at coordinate 1,226 of CAZPTV010000307.1, read as the reverse complement.
GTTACGAAAATCCAGTCGTAACAGTCAGTGAAGATAAAAAGTGGCTCTTCATTTCAATCTATGTTGATGAAGGAAAGCAATATACTGTAAACGATATCGATTTTGGCGGTGATTTGCTTTTTGAACAAAAAGAATTACTGAGTGCGCTTTCTTTGAATAAGGGCATGACGTTTTCAATCAGTAAAAGAAATGATGATATTCAAAAATTAACCGAAAAATATCAAGATTTAGGTTATGCATTTGTAAACGTTAATCCGAAAATGAATATTCGTGATGAAAATCTCACGGTCGACATGAGATATGAGTTTGAAAAAGGAAACCTAGTTCACTTTGGTGAAATCAATATTTTAGGCAACACAAAAACTCGTGATAAAGTGATTCGTCGTGAATTACGCATACGTGAGGGTGAATTATATAATGGTACTCGATTAAGAGTTTCAAGAGAGCGCATTGAGCGTTTAGGATTTTTTGCTCCTGGGGAAGTTGTATTAAATCAAGTCACTCGTAAAGATAATAAAGATATCGTCGATATTGAAATTAACATCAAAGAGCGTTCTACGGGCACGATCACTTTAGGAATGGGATACGGTTCTATTCAAAAGTTTTTTATGACTGCTTCTATTGCAGAAATAAATTTATTAGGACGAGGACAAAATCTTTCACTTTCTGGTCAATATGCAGCTGATAGACGGTCTAGAAGTTTATCGCTTGGTTTCACCGAACCCTATGCGTTTGATTCTTTATGGAGTGCAGGGGCTGATGTCTATTTAGTTTCTTATCCTATTCCTACGCGATATTTACTTTATAAAAAAGGTGGAGATTTGCGATTTGGTCATCCAGTTATCAATGATGATATGAGTGCATACATTACATATAAATTTGAAAATATGAAATTGGATGAGGTTGTTGCTGGAGATCCTGAATTAAATGTTACAGACGATCGCGGAAACTTATCGAGCATTGGAATTAATTTGGTTCGTGATGTTAGAAATAACCGATTTGAAACCACCAGAGGTGACTATCAAAGTATTGGTGCTGAGTTAGCAGGATCAAGATACGTCGGTGGAATGAAAGACTTTGTTAAACTCTATACGGAAGGTCGATATTATTTTCCAATTACAGAAGATTTAACATTTAGAACAAAAGCTGAGTTTGGCCAATTATACAAAACAACAAATAGAAATATTCCGCCTGCAGAAAAATTCTTTTTAGGTGGTCAAAACAAT
>CAZPTV010000306.1:0-3138 GCA_964589335.1 uncultured Bacteriovoracaceae bacterium | reverse complement strand
CATCTTATGACTAAAAAACAACAGGCAAATTTAAGCTTACTTATTGAAAATCCATCAAAATCTAAACATATAAGATCTAAAATTCTAAATAATGACCAACGAGTCCATTATGCCCCAAGATATTTTGGAATATTGCATACAACTCCTAAATATAATTTATTTTTTAGAGTTTATGGACTTCTAGAAACGCCTGGTTCTGAGATCTTAACTCTCTCTTTATATTCTGTAGAAGAAAAAGCCGAATATGAATTTGCAATTGAGGAGTACATTCCAGAAATTGAAGAATTTAAAGATTTAAATGATGATGAAAAAGCTGAAGAAGCATTCCAATTATTCAACGATTGGGGCGGTTTAGAAAAACTGAATAAAATCGTTAGCCAATTTTTTAAAGAAAAAAAATCAGCTTAAACGACTTTTAAAAGATAGGAAAAATCATCCACATTAGGACAATTAAAATAATCTTTTATTGGTTGTTACCGATAAATTATTAATGAGAAAATCTCAAAATATCATACTGATATGCTTTTTTTTCTGTTTTTCGTTTAAGCCGGTATTTGCACAGTTAAAAAATGTAGAAGTTCAAGAAGCGGTTCAAATCACAATTTCTGTGAATGATCCTCAGAAAGCTAAACAATTTGATGATCTTTTTAAAAAATTCTTCAATCAAAATCTAGGAATTAAAGACTTACTTGACGATATCAGAGGTTCAAACAAGCAACCTATAACGACACGAAATCCGATTGGATATTTGAGCGAAAAACAAGCTCCAATTACAAATACTGCTTTTACAAAACCATCAGAGCCGATTGGTTTTGTAAAAATTGCAGAGAACGCAGGACATTTCAAGCAAGATCCAAATAAAGCTTTAAACTTAGTCTATACGGTTCCAATTGAACAAGAATACAAAGCAGATCAGATTGTAAAATTATCAGATGTATTAGGATTAAAAGTTAAAAAAGAAAACGTAAACATTCCACTTACGAGAACTCGCTTAGGGTTTAATAATCAAAGTGAACAACTTCCAAATTACTATCCAGGAAAACCTGAAAAAGTTGGTTTTAATAAAGCGAAAGCAAGTGATGCCAAATATTTAGGCATTTCTATGCCGCCTGCGCCGGTAACATTAAAAGTACTTCCTGAAGATATTCAAATTCTAAAAAAATTAACCAATGATCAAGTGGGCACAATATTGAACCCGCCAATTGGTAAAACAGCATTAAATATTCAACAAACAGATAAATATTTAAATACAATTCTTGAAAAAATAAAAAAAGCTAGTGGCATAAGTGATGACATTGTAATCAAAATTAATATGTACGCATCTTCTGAACCAATTATATTTTCACAGTCTTTGCAGTCAGCAGAAGCATATTGGAGATACACAAATCAATATGTACGGTATTGGCCATATAGAACCATGATCGGTGCAAAAGACATGGGTGTACCTATTTATGAAATAGGTGTGAATGCAGGAATGCTTCATACTGTACGCACAGAAGATGAGTTGGCTTTCTTTTTAGGAAAGGAACTATCTCTCATTCATCAAAATTTTAACGAAAAGTGGAGTGAAGGCTGGCTCGTTTCGCAAGCCAATAGCCTCGCATCTGATGTTGAATCATTAGAATGGATGAAAAAAGCAGGATATAATCCGAGCAGCGCAATTGATGGCTTAGATAGAATCTATGCAAAGGCAGAAAAAAAATGGAAATCAGATTATTTTAACTCATTCTTAGCAGGTACTTCTAAAGAATCAAGTGAAGGACTTCGCATGGCAACTCTTCAAGCAAATGTTGAAAAAATGAAGCGAGAGTCAGTCGAAGCGTTTGCAAGAGCTCCAATTAAAAATCCTGAATATATTAAAATAAAATATAATCCTTTACGTGCTCCGGTTAATGTTAATATCGCAGAAGAATTAAAGAAAACTGAAAAACTAATACAATCACATTTCTTAGCAGAAAAGCCTGAAGCTTGGGTATTTTCCGTTAGAGATTCAGATAATATACCGGTATTAGCAAAAAATATAACAAAACTATCTAGTGATGTAGTGAATACTGAAAAAGTATTTAAGCATGGAATTGAATATATTTTAAAGTCAAATGCAAGCAATCAAGTTAAAGGTGATGCTTTAATAAATTATATGGGTTTGAATGTAAGTGTTAGCGGAAGACAGGTCTTCTATCAATTAGCAAAATACGATCCATTATATTATCAAGCGATTGAAAAAGAATTTGCAAAGCTCACACTTGCAAAAAATCCGTGGAGTGCTAGTGAGTTTCTAAAAAACGCAGCAGGTAATTTATCTGACGATTTATCTAATCCGCTTCATACTTATCTAGATGTATTAACGGATGATAATATAACTCCATTTTTTAAAAATCTTTATAAGACTAATCCAGAAGTTAAAAAGCTATATGAAGAACTTTTTAATTATAATCAGGTTATTAATGTTACCGATAGAGGTACTGCTCTTAATGATTTCTTAAGTTACTCTAGAGTTGATAAAATTAAGAAAAATATTATGGCAAAAGATTTTGCAGACTTAAGTTTTAAAAATTTTAAAATAACTTCAGAAGGTCCTATCGATCTATTAGATAGTAGTGGTAATATTGATGCTTATAAATATGATCTTCATTTTAAATATCTTGTAAAAAACCCTGAAGAATATGTTATTTCTGCTGAACAATATAAAGTAATCAATCAATTTAAAACACATTTTAAAAATACACGCGATGCGTATTATTTGGAAATCATTAATAAACCAAATTTTGCAGAAAGCAGTGATGTCCCATTAATTATCAAGGCACTCGGAAAAGATTATAAATCAACGTTAATGATTAGCGATGAAGTCGCAGATAGTTTTGAAAAAAAATTAATGACAATAGCCGAAACTTGGACAAAGAAAAAAAATATGATTGGTTCAGATTTAAACTGGCAGTTTGATATCAATGATGATTTCATTTTAGACCGTTTTAAAAATTTATTTGTAAGTAAAACAATTACTAAACAACAAAAGCTGATCCTTTTAGATTATTTAAATTTAAATATTTCTCCTGATAGTGCACTCAATTTTGAAACGGATGCAGCTAAGAAATTTGTTGAATCAATACGGCAAACAATTAAATCACTCGATAAAAGAGA
>CAZPTV010000305.1:0-3177 GCA_964589335.1 uncultured Bacteriovoracaceae bacterium | reverse complement strand
GGAGGTATGATTAGTTCTACTTTACTCACTCTTTATGTTGTTCCGGCAGCTTTTTCCTATATTGATCGTTTTCGTTTTTGGATTTTTAATAAATTTTCAAAATCTGTAGGAATGAATCGTTCAATGAATACAGAGGATTACAAAGAGCGTTCTGTCGCGCAGCATTGATATCTGTGAATTACTGCCCAGTTTGAACATTCAAACATTGCTTTTGATTGCTGAAATTAGCATTTGTACTAATATTTTATATGGATGTTGAAGGCACGGAAGTCTAAAAACACTTATACGCACATCATCGGTTGTGCGATCGTTGGAGCTCTCTCTATAAATTTTATGGGAGATGCTTTCGCAGCAGGTTTATTGAAAGTAGAATCTGACGGATTTTTGAGAACCTCAGAAGATCGTCCAAACTCATCTTATATATTAACAGTTGGACCAGAGTTTAAAAGCCAAGGAAATAAACTAGAAGGTGAAGTTGATGTAAAGGCAATGACCTATCTAAAGTCTGCGAATGCTTTTACATTAGAATCTAAAAACATGTATGTTTCTACAAGTCGAAAGCTTTGGGAAAAAAATCAAATCACTGTAGGTAGAAGACAATATGATTGGAGTCGATTTGATGATGAGTGGACTTTTGGTTTATGGACACCACGATTTAATTGGGATCCGCTTCACCCTGAGCAAGTTGGACTAACCGGTGCATTTTATGAACACAACTCTTCAGTGTGGAGAGTATTAGCGTATGTGTCTCCAATATCGATTCCCGAAAGAAGTTATCCCGTAAGAAATGTGAATGGTAAAATATATTCAGATTCACCTTATGCCATACCGATGCCAGAAAAAATCATGATGATTAATAATAAGTCGGTTGATATTTATTACAACATTCATAATCCCAATTATAAATCTGCATTATTCAGAGGTGCAGGTGCATTGAACCTACGTTATGGCCGCGAAAATGGTATGTGGGCCAGTGCTGGTTACGGAATTATGCCGGTACACCAAGTTGATCTTGCGATTGAAGCTTCATTAAATTTAAATGCACCGACTCCAAGAATGGAGACAGATATTTATCCACGTTTTCCAATGCACCACATGCTAACGACTGAAGCTGGATATAAAGGAAAAAATTGGCAAGCTTGGAGTTCAATAAGCGGTGAACAACCATTAAGTTTAGATACGATGCCAAATTGGATTTCAAATTCCACGGGTCCAGCATTAATTTCAGCAGCGGGTGGTGAGCTCAATTGGCAGAATAGCTTGAGCATATATTCATCATATTTATTTGTACTTGAAGATAATCGAGGTTTGACAGGTCCTTCAAGTGTTGGATCGATTAGTTTGGATCTACCTTCTAGGTTTCCTTATCGACGAGCATGGATCATTGGTGGAGATTGGGATCGCGGATCTCCAACAACGTATTCTGTAAAGTGGACTCATGATGCAGAATTTGTGAGCAGTTTAATTTCTACGGATATTAAATATCGTCCACGATGGTCTCCAAAAATTTACGCATATGAAAGATGGACCTTTGTATTGGGAGCAGATTTTATAGCATCATCAACGAGCCGTGGGACGATTGGAAAATATCGTGGGGATGATCGTGTACGCGGAGGAGTAGCCTATGCGTTCTAAAAAGTTTCTCCTCATTTTCGGAATTGCAAGTTCATTTCTTATTACCTCATGTGGAATCATGGGACAAAAAGAAGATATTAAAAAATTAATCGAATTAAAAACATCATCGGGTGGATGTTTGAATGAATTTGGACCGAATGTTGAAAAATTTATGGAAGGTAATATTTCCACGCTTGCTTGGACCAATTCATGGGATTGTACATTAGACTCACTCGACTTATTTGAACAATTTGTAAAAGGTTCCGTTGCTGATGGTTACAATCAAGCAGACATTGAAAATTTTGTCGGAAAATTTCTTGTTACAGATAAGAAAGTTTCAAAAGAACTAATTGATGCTAGTTTTGCTTTAAAAGCTTCAATTTTTGGTGGTTCAAGAGAAGTCTTAACAAAAGATGAATTAAAAAAATTCATGAAATTAATTCGAATTGGTCGAAACGCTTCAATCGAATTAATACCACACTTAAAAAATAGACATGAAAATCCATCGGCAGAAAATCTTCTACTGTTATCAGATGCAATTAAGACATTTGCTGAAAGTATAAGTGATGGAATTGATACGAACGGTAATTTACCATTGAAAATAGTTGATGCCCAAAATTTACTGGATGAAATTGCAAAACTGCATGATTGGGAAATCGGCCATGAATGGGTAGCGCCGGTTATTAAAGGGAAACAATTATTATTTGGTGGAAGTGGAGAAGCAATCGAAGGAAAGCTTTGGCCATTAATTTTTAAGCGTGCTGGAGCCATGGGTGGTCCAACGGTCGCGATTGCAAGCGCGAATAAAGATCGTATGGAAGGTCCTAATGAATATGGAAACTTTATTGTAAATCTCAGCTTTCTATTAAAACAATTATTTGAAATTACAGTTGATTATTACGGCGGAGTTATTCCTTACGAAGTTTTTTATTCATTTATCGATAGCATTCCTAATTCATGGATAGATATAGATCGAAATGCGATCAAAGATTCACTACGACCAGTGTTTTCGAAAGTATTTAAAGGTGGAACCGAAGTAGGGGTAAGTAAAGCAGCATTAAATTTAATGCAGTCACTCGCCGACAGTTGGAACCAGCGAGAAACTCATTTAGATAAAATATTCAGTGAATATAAGCTTGATGTGAATGGGGTTAGCAAAGAAGCCTTCATTGATGCAGCATCAAGATATTCTACAAAATTGAATACCGTAGGGCAGAACGACGTTGCATATCTTATTTCGATTATACAAAAATACAGACCTTTATTTAACGGCTCTGATAATATGATCACATTTATTCCAATGGTTAAATTTTCAAAAGGACATTTGAGTAAAATATTATGGATGAGTATGACTTCACGTCATGCTCTTGAAATCTATGGATCTGATCGTGTTAAAAAGCGCGCAACTGAAATGGATTTAAAGCAAATTCTTGTCGACTTTAATACAATCGGTATAGCAACACACTATATTGACCCGACTCAACCTGATGTTTATCGCAAACGATTTAATGAAGCGGATTTATTTACGTTTGCAAGCAATGGTGACGGATATTTAACTGAAGA
>CAZPTV010000304.1:0-3182 GCA_964589335.1 uncultured Bacteriovoracaceae bacterium | reverse complement strand
AAAACAATTGGAGTAAATGCTAAAATTGAAGAAGTAAGAGCGATACCTTTTGAACTAGAATTGATCATCATATAAAGAGAAGCTGCTAAATTCGAAGCAACAGAAAGGAGTGAAAGTCTTGTGCCAAGATTTCCTGCTGAGTTGATACCTTCTTCAGCAATTCTTTCTCGATAGAGTTTTTCTCTGGGGGTGTTTGCAGGCAATCGTGCAAAGTCTTGATAAGTTGAAAAATAGGGAGTGTAAAAGGCAGCGAGTCCTATAGATGCGACTAACCAGCCTCCTCCGATAATATTTCCAAGTAATTTTGCATTTTGTGCTGAATCTGAATTTTTTGTTTTCATTTGAATTGAAGCAGCAAATGTTGAAATAGAAGAAAGTTGTATTGGGGCCATGACAAGCCACCGATTATGTTTTTCTTTAGATGCTTCTGTTGTTACGCGCTCTGTAGCGCGCGGAGTAACGATAAGTTCTGGATATTCCAACTCAGAGTTTGTTGCACCAGCTAAGGCTTGTAAGCAAAATGATTGCTGAAAAATAATGATACCAGTGATTATTTTAATTATTTTATTCTGCATTTTTTGCCTCAAAAATTTAAGATTTTTAACTTCAATAACTAAATTTTCACAAATTCGAGTAAAATAACAAGACAAAACAAAGAACGGGAAAATTATGCATCTAATTCGTATTTTAACTCTTCAATTCATTTTATGTTTTTCAGTATATTCAGCTTCGTTTGATAGCGATAACTCAGCGACAGTAACGAAAACAGAAGGACAAGTTCAGGTGTTTTCAAATCCTTCAAAAGAATTAAATGGACCCCCACCTCACGCGCTATATGAAGGTGAATATTATTCAGTAAGTGAAGCTAAACCAGGTGATAAAGTAGAAAAGGGAAATATCATTCGAACGGCAACAAAAGGTAAAGCAGAGTTAATATTTCCAAATGGTGATCATGTTTCAATTGGTGCAGGTAGTGCTTTTAGAGTTTTTTGGGAAACTGAAAAGACCGATGTATAAGAAAAGGGTCAGTCTTTATTTTTACTTGTTTATGGAAAGATGAGAGCAGTTATTTCAAAGAATGGTCCTAGAAATAATCTTAAAGTAAGAGCGGGTAGCGTTACAATGGGTATTCGAGGAACAGATTTCTTTGTATCTAAAAAAGGAATTGGTAACCAAGTTGAAGTTGTCACGATGCGCGGTTCGGTTGAAGTCATGCAAGCATCATCTATGAATACTCAAGATGCAAAGAAAATTGAAGTTACTTCTGGATATTCAGCTAATTTAGATAAGTCTACTAATGCAGTTACTTTAAATAAGGCTTCTCGAGAAAAGCTAAATGACGTTTCTGTTAGTACTGATATTAATGCTGATAAACCAGTAAATGAACAAGATGATACAAAAAGAAAAATTATTCAACTTGAAGAAAAAGCTAAAGAAGTAACATTGAAAGACATAGAGCAATATCAACCAGAAGTATTTACAAAAATTAAATTACAAAAAAATATTTCGCTCTCAGAACTAAACCAGGCATCGATAGCAGCCATCAAATCAAACGCTCCAGTTGAAAAAGTAAAACCCAAGCCTAAGCTTGAGGATTTGAAACTCGACGAAGATAACTATAAGCGTTATTTTAATTCAGTAAAATAAAAAAAAACCTTTAAATTTTAAGTACTTTTACGATAATTTTAAGAACTAAAAGGAAGAATCGTGGAAACAAAGTTTTCTTATTTAAAAAGTCAAAATGTAGATTATATCGAAGTTCTCTATCAGAATTATTTAAAAGATCCTTTTTCAGTTGATGAGACCTGGAGATTTTTTTTTGAGGGAATTGAACTCGGCGGAGAAGATGTTGATTTTCTAGGAAATGGACATGCAAATACAGGTTTTGTACTCGATTCTCTTGCAGTAAAAAGTGAATTCAAAGTGTATTCTTTGATAGAAGCATATCGTCGATTTGGAAATTTAGTTGCCGACACAAATCCCTTAGAACCTGTTGAAAAAAGAAAAAACCAACCCCATGCTGTTTTAGCAAATCAATGGATCAATCTTTCGAAACATGGTTTATCAGATGCAGATCTAGATAAAAAATTTCAGGCCGCATCCTTTATTGGATTTTCTGAACCAGCATCATTGCGTGAAATTTTACAGAAATTAAATGCGGTTTATTGCGACACGATTGGTTTTGAATTTGCACACATTCAAAACTCAGAGATTCGAGAATTTTTACAAAATGAAGCCGAAAACAGCGTTGCTAAAAGAAAAGCATTAACGAAAGAAGAAAAAATTAGAGTACTTCAAAAACTTTCAGAAGCGGAATGCTTTGAGCGTTTTCTTCACACTCGTTATGTGGCGAAGAAAAGATTTTCAATAGAAGGCGGCGACGCACTTTTGCCGATGCTCGACACTTTAATCGAAGAATTTTCTCAAAATCAAGCAACTGATATGGTTCTGGGTATGGCTCACCGTGGACGTCTCAACGTTTTGACAAATATATTTGGAAAAAAATATGAATATATTTTTTCAGAGTTTATGGGAAAGCTCGCAGTCGATTCCTCGATTGGAAGCGGGGATGTAAAATATCACATGGGATATTCTACAGATTACACTACAATGAGTGGAAAAAAGTTACATTTATCGATGGCTTCGAATCCATCACATCTTGAATTTGCAAACCCAGTCGTAGAAGGAATGGTACGTGCAAAGCAAGAACGATCAGGCGGATTCAATGACGAAACTAAGAAAAAAGTATTTCCAGTATTAATTCACGGAGACGCAGCCTTTGCAGGACAAGGTGTTTGTTATGAGACAGTTCAGATGACTCATCTTGCGGGTTATTCGACTGGAGGCACGATTCATATAATTGTTAACAATCAAATCGGTTTTACTGCAGATTACACTGATTCCCGTTCAACGTTATATTCTTCAGATGTAATGAAAATGATGGATTGTCCGATATTCCATGTGAATGGGGATGATGCAGAAGCCGTTGCATACGTTGCACATTTAGCTGCAAAATTTAGACAAAAATTCCATCAGGATGTAATGATCGATCTTATTTGTTATAGAAAATACGGTCACAACGAAGGCGATGAGCCTCGTTTTACACAGCCAATGATGTACAAGTTAATTAAAGATCATCCGAGTCCACGGGAAATTTATGCGAGTAAATTAGCAGCAGAAGG
>CAZPTV010000303.1:0-3184 GCA_964589335.1 uncultured Bacteriovoracaceae bacterium | reverse complement strand
TCGTGAGAAAATTTCTGAATCTGAAAAGAGAGATCTCAAGAAAATTCTTGAGCGTCTCAAAAATTCAGATTAGCTTGCTTTTTGAACGGTTGGGTTTGCTTTTGTTGCTTTAATTTTGTTCAATTGAGCTTGGGCATCTTTCAATCTTTTGCTACATTCGGACTTGCCCCAGTTGTTAGGAATCTTAGCGGTTTGGCCAAGATTGCTTGAAGCAAATGCTGATGGTGCAATCACTGTAAATAAAACAATAACAAATAGATTCTTTTTCATAATAGTCTCCTCTTCTCGTTAACTCGATATTGTTAGTATCGTTATAGTGTATAGTAATGCAACGGTGATGCCACAGGGACATATATATAACATATTGATATTGTTACGTTATTTTATAAGTGAATAAATGTTTGTCTAAATATTTATTGACGAATGTATAAAATATATACACTGATGTCATAAATCAAGACATTATTAATGGGTGGTTAGCAAGAGATTATAAAATGCATAATAGAGCATTATTGAACTTTAACCTTCGGGAATGATTTCAACTTCAGCGGATTCGATTTTTCTATTCGTTGCTTTACGTATGACGAATTTTAGATTTCTATAAAATAATTCATCGCCCTCATCTGGTATGCGGTTAAATTGTTGCAACAAAAATCCAGATAATGTTTCGTAGTCCCCTTTTGGGAGTTCAAATTTAAGGAGCTCATTGATTAAGGCAATGGGCATATTGGATTGAATGATGTATTTATTTTGTGCAATTTGTTTGTAAGGTAGGGAATCATTATCTAGTTCGTCTTTAATTTCACCAACAATTTCTTCTAAGATATCTTCTACCGTAATCACTCCCACTGCACCGCCATACTCATCTAAAACCACTGACATCTGAATGCCTTTTCGTTTCATAGTAAAAAACAAATCTTCTAGCATCTGTGAAACAGGTACGTAATATGGCTTTTGCATTAAATCACGAATGGGTCTATCTGGATTTGTTTCGCTAAAAACATCCCACATATGAAGAATCCCAATAATATTGTCTACGCGCTCTTGATAGACAGGAAGTCTCGAGTGACCTATGCGATGATAAATTTCTATAGCCTCTTTTTGTGAAACCGTATCTTCAATCATATCGACATTTACAAGTGGGATCATTGAATTTTTAGCATCCATTTTTGCAAATTCAAAAATTCTACGAATCATATTTCGTTCAGATTGTTTGAGTGCGGTATCTTTTTTTCCATAATTCAAAATATATTTTAAATCTTCTCGATGGCTTGTTTTAGAACGGCCCATAAAGATTTCTTGTATTGGATTTAAAATTTTAGATAGTTTAGCTGTATATTTTTCAAGAAGCCAATTTGCTGGTTTAAATAATATTTGAGCAAATTTCATAGGGAGTGCCAAGCGTGGCGCAAGTATTTCTGAGTAACGTTGTCCAATGGTTTTAGGTAGAATTTCACCAAAAATTAACACAATAGGAGATAATACAAGAGTTGCATAAAATTCATTTTCATGTCCGTAACGATTAATTACAAAAATCGTCAGTAAGGTCGCTTGAAAAGTTACACAAATAGTGGTGCCTAAAATTGTAGTTGAGAGGACTAATTCTGGGTGGAGTAGTAATTTAATAGCAAGCTTTGCGCCTAGGTGTCCGCTGTTTGATTGTTTTTTTAGATGGAGTCGATCAGATGAAATGAGTGATATTTCAGCACATGCAAAAAAGGCTTGTATTATCAGCGCAAAAAGACTGAGTGGAATAAGTAAGGCAAAGCTCATCTTACATCCCTTTCGTCTTCAATAGCTCCAAAGATACTTTCAAGTACATTTTCAATTGTAGCGATTCCGATGACATCATTTTTATTATTATGAATGACAGTAAAATGATTTTTCTCTGTCTTCATTTTTCGAAACAGTACATTTAATGTAGTTCCCGGACCGACTGACATAATGGGCTTGGCAAAATTTTTAATGGGAAGTTTAAGTTTTTCAGGTTTGTCACTTAGGTCTAATAATTGTCTCACAAATATTAATCCAGTAATTTTACTTGGGTTTCCACGGTAAATGGGCACTCTTGAATACTTTTGTGCCTTAATCTCTTTTAGCGCTTCCGCTAAAGGTAAGTCTTCTGCGAGAGCAAAGACTCGGGGAAGGGGAGTCATTACGTTTGAAACATGTGTGTCGTCAAACTCTAGAACATTAGTAATCAACTCACGTTCATCACGATTGACCGTACCTTCACGATGACCTTCTTCCATTAAAATAAGAAATTCTTCTTCTGATAATGCAGACATTGTTTTTGAAAAATGATCCTTGCCTTCGATACCTAAAAATCGTAATCCGTAGTTGATCAGCATATCGATAACGACTAGAAATGGGTTTAATACTTTATATAAAATATAAAGTACTTTTGAATTGAGTACTGCTAAAAACCGGTTCATTCTTGATGCGACTACTTTTGGTGTCATGTCTCCGATGATTAAAATAAGGGTGACACTGATTGACATTGAAATCATGGCCGTAATTAGCCAAAGTTTATATTCAGTAATACTTTCTGCATTCCAAAATAACGTTAGAAATTTACTATTTGCACTTACGAAACTTGTGACGAGGGAAGAGATTATGATATTTACAGTTTCATTGATTAAAAGAATTAATGTGAGTAGTTTACTTGGTTTGGCTAAAAGTTCTTTAATTCTGCGGAATGCATTTTTATTTTGATCTCGAATCCGCCTCAATTGAAAGCGATTTAATGAAAAAAATGATGTTTCGCTTGATGATGCAAACCCCGAAATCCCGAGCAAAATCAATATTGCGATTGCACTACCGAAATGCCATTCAAGAGTCATAAAATAAAAACTCCATCATTGCTATCATAGCTAATGATGGAGTTTCTCACGTTTTATTAAGCTGCTTTCCGGTCGATATTTCCACTGCCTTTTTTCGTACCGGTTTTCGCATCCTTCTTTTTCTTAGCTTTTCCAATTGCGTTGTAATCTGAAGTGCTGAGTGCAATTGCAAGAACTTCATCAAAAGTTTTTACAGGAATGAAAGTTAACTTTTCACGATATTCTTCAGGAATATCTTCTAAGTCTTTCTTATTCTTGTCTGGAATAATAATGATCTTAATTCCATGTCTCATTGCTGCAAGTGATTTTTCCTTAAGTCCGCCGATAGGAAGCACCTTACC
>CAZPTV010000302.1:0-3193 GCA_964589335.1 uncultured Bacteriovoracaceae bacterium | reverse complement strand
TTCCAAGACAAAAAACATCAAATTTTCCTTGAAATTGAATTTGTTGAAGAGTTTTAAACCCCTCCTTAAAGTAGTAGGGTGTGGGTCCTTTTCCACAAAAGACATGAATTCCTTTAATATTTTCTGTTCTTAATTTTTCTTCGAATGCTTGTAAAAGGAAGTGTCCAATTGATTGACCCCGAGCTTCTGGAAGTAAATTGATATGTAAATGCGCTGGGTATTCATATTTAATTTGATTTAAAATATCAGAAGAAAAAGACTTTTCGGGCGATGCTTCTAAATGAAAGAAGCGTTTAAATAAACGCTTTACATCAGAGTTAAATGTATATTTTTTAGCTAGAAATTTAAGCATTAATCGGACTTGATAAATATTAAAGTTTTTCTTTAAGTTATCTGGACAACCCACTAAATATCCAAGAATTTCGTTCGAATGATTTAAGGCCACGAAAGACCATTCAGAAAAATATTTTTCATATGGTCCAATCCAAAAATCTCCAAAAAATTTCCAACGAGATTCTTCAATAGGATTGCCATTGTTTCCTGTTAAACAACAAATATTTTTTATTGAAATAAAATCTTCAGCAGATGCAATTTTAATTTTAATATCTGGCATGGATTGATTTTATTACGGAACGACTTAAGATGAAATGAATGAGAATGATTTGGAATCAATTTCTTACCCTCTTTATTGGCGTACTTTTTATGAGTACCCCTTTAAGCGCGCAAGACGAATTTGAAAGCACTGAAGAGTCAAGTGACTCATCTATTAAGTTGGTCTTACAGAAGCACCCCTACATACTTGATTTTTTAAAAAATCCAATCTTCGATGGGTTAGCGCAAGCAATTGGTTTTTATAGTCAGGGAACATTACAAGATGCACTTGAGTTCAATCATGATGGTAATGGATACGTAAAACTTTTTAAGTGGAGAGAGTTCCATTTTACGACAATTGAATTGACTGAAATTGTTCAAAATTCAGCTTCACTGATAAAAGAAAAATTTCCACAAGGAGAAAGACTGCAAATTGGTGATTTTAGTGGAAAAACTGGCGGTCATATTATCGGTCACGATAGTCATCAAAATGGTTTAGACGTTGATCTTTCATATTATGATAAGCAATTTCGTGAACAGGATAGTAATATCAATGAATTTCAAAAATCGTATGTCTTTAAAAATCTTCTACATGAAGACTTTGATATTGAAAGAAACTGGCTTTTGATTAAAACTTTGGTTGATACTGATAAAATAAACCGTATTTTTGTTGACCCTGTAATTAAAAAAGCTTTTTGTGATTTTTCAAAAAAATCTGGTGAATACAATCAAAGAATTGAAACGCTAAGAAAACTTAGGCCATGGCAAAACCATGCGGACCATTTACATGTCCGCTTACAGTGTCCAAAAGAAAGCCCACAGTGCATTACTCAGTCAGAGCCACCGATAGGATCAGGCTGTGACCTTTAAAAGAGCACTTGACTGCGTGGACTCGTTGTGTCAATTAAGTGAATATGATGATTAAATCGGTAATATTATTTATTTTATTTTGTAGCTCTGTATATGCTCAAGAATTGCGTAAATCATCTTATGATGAATTTCCAGAGCCTAGAAATTATACAAGTGCTGACCGTGGAATGGCTAAATACGCGGCTCTTTCTTTACTAAAGACTAAAAAAGTAATTTTAACTTTTGATGATGGGCCTTCGTTAACTGAAACACCGAGACTTTTAGATATTTTGAGAAAATTCAATGTTACGGCTGCTTTTTTTATTCTAGGTGAAAAAATTACACCAGAAACAGAACCGCTTGTAGAAAGAATGATTCGAGAAGGTCATTATGTAGGCGCTCATTCATGGAATCATTATCGTTCAACTGCAATGTCTCAGGTTGCTTTTAAAGAAAGTTTAGAAAAAACTCTTCGAGCTATAGAAAGAGCAGAAATGAATGCGGGTCAAAATCAAAATGAAGTCTATTTTAGGTTTCCTTTTGGAGCCTATGGATTTTCAAACGGATACCATCATATGAATGCAATAAGAGATTTAGCGTTTGATTTATATGGTGAAAATTGTATTAATTTTGTTTTTTGGAATATTGATACGGATGACTGGTTGACCTCAATGACTTCAAATGAAATTACACAAAATACAATGGCACAGTTAGAGGGTGGAATGGCCATCACTCACAAAGCAGTAAAAGATCCGAATGGAAATATTACATATATTAAAGAGCCGTATTATGTATCTTCACCTGCAAAAGGTGGAGTTGTTCTTATGCATGACATTCATGCTCGAACTGTAAATTCTGTTGAAGCCACGATATTAGAGTTAAAGCTTAAAGATTATGAAATTATTCCTATAAAACAAGCTAAAGAATACGACTTTGGAAATCTGATTTGTACACTTAGAAATTAAAATTAATATTTTTGTAAAAATAAAATCAAAATACTGATCATTAAAGTAAAATAACCAAATCCTTTTTTTAAATTCTGAGCAGATATTTTTTTCTGCATTTTCTTACCAAAGATAAGTCCAATAATTGAAAGTGCTACAAGAATAGAAATTAAATTATAATTAAAAACTGTACCTTTAATGAGTTCTACACTAAAGCCAAAGAGAGAATTTAAAGCAATGATGAGTAACGAGGTTCCAATTGCTAATTTCATTGGTGTGGCTAGAAATATTACGAGTGCGGGAACAATTAAAAATCCGCCACCAACCCCGATTAGCGCAGTGAGCACACCGACCATTAATCCAATGGGTATTATTTGAAATGGATGAGGATTTTTAGTTTCTTTGGGCTTATGAGTTCGAATCATTGAAAGTGAAGCAAAAAACATAACTAAAGAAAAAAGAATCATAATAAAGTTGTTTTTAGAAAGTAGAAAAAAGTCGCCATTCAGGATTGGATCTGGAATTGCTGGCAATAATAATGCGCGTGAAAAATAGACACCTACAAAAGAAGGTAGAGCAAACTGCAATGCAGCTTTAACTTGAACTTGTCGGTCTTGAAAATATGAGAACGCTCCAACGAGTGCGCAGAGACCTACGATTGGAAGAGAGTATTTTGTTGCTTCAAGAGGGGTTTTTTGAAAAAGATAAACGAGGATAGGTACGGTGAGTATTGAACCACCTCCGCCAATTAAACCAAGGCTCAAGCCAACCAAAATAGAGCAGATATATCCAAATATTTCTATCGACAT
>CAZPTV010000301.1:0-3198 GCA_964589335.1 uncultured Bacteriovoracaceae bacterium | reverse complement strand
CTGTTGCAAGATCAAGAATATCTCAATCAAAGTTTGTTGAAATTGAAGTCCGTGACTTTACTGAACTGAAATACGCACTCGCCTGTAAACCCGATCGTATTATGCTAGATAATTTTAAAATCAAAGACATACAAACCGCAGTCCAACTTTTTGGATCTCAAGTCGAGCTTGAAGCATCTGGCGGCATTACTTTAGAAAATGCCGAAGAATATGCAAAAACAGGCGTAGATTATATTTCACTGGGAGCCATTACTCACTCTGCCCCTAGCGCAGATTTATCGATGTTGTTTGATGAAACACACTAATTTTTTTGAAAGAATTTTTATTTCGGTTTGTGATTCTACGAACGCTGAAGCCTGGAAACGGTTTGAAAAAAAATCTCCACTACTTATTGTTGCTGACCATCAACTCAAAGGTCGTGGCCGATTAGGACGAAGCTGGATTTCTGATTCAGAAAATATCAATTTATTAGCAACATATATTTTTCAACCGGATTTCCATCATTCGAGTTGGGTTCCATTAATTGCAGGAATCGCCGTTTGGAATAGTTTGCAAAAATTCAAATCGAATGAACCAAAAATTAAATTATTTGCAGAAGATTTTTGGATCAAGTGGCCTAACGATATTTATTCCTTTGATTCAAAGATTGGTGGAATTTTATGCGAATCGAAAATTCAAGGCGATAAAATTCAAGCTATTTTAATCGGAATAGGTTTGAATTTATTTTCTGAACCAAATTTATCAGATCGAAACACAAATCAAGTTTTTTCATTTAATCATTCTCCTACGATAGAGGAACAAACGCATATCCGTGATTGCTTTCTTGATCTTTTAGAAAAAGAACTTTTATATTTAATTGATTTATTAAAATCTGAAAATTTTGAAAAATGTCGAAATCTATGGATAGAAGCTTCACAGATGGCCCGATTTGGGGAGTTTGAAATCCATCCTAAATCAAACGGACCAAAAATTAAAATTCGAATCAAAGACCTCAATCTGCGCGGTAATTTAATTGCAGAACGTTATGATCCTGCCTCACAAAAATGGATTGAAGAAACTTATGATCAACCTTTAGAATAATTAAGGTTCGGATAAGACTTTTTCTATTTCTTTACGAATAATTTTTTCGGCGATAAGCGGAAATTCTTCGCGAACTATTTTTTCAAACGAAGATTGTAATTCTTTACGTATTAATTCTTCAATTTCAGCTTTTGTAATTGTTCCGCCAGTAAATTGAGCAATATTGGACATCGCTTCTAACGAAGGAGGCAATTCTTCAATTGTGTCTTGTATAGTAATTTCAGGTACATTAAAGAAATTGCTGCCACCATCATCGTATGGTCGCACTGGCATATTCATATCAATAGTCGGTTCTTCTTTAATCAAAGTTAAATTTATTTTATTTTGTTTTATTGATTCTTGATCAGACTGAGCAGACGGCTGCTTCGGTAACGGCGGAGGCGTTGCAATTTGAACCGTTGATACGTTTTGTTTTTTATTTTTAGAGTCATCAATATTCCACTCTACTTCATCTAAACCAGAAAGCTTAATCGTCGACTCAGTTAATCCTTTGATATCGCTTTCAAGATCATTCAGTTCTTTTTCTTCTTCTTCATCTAATTCTATTGTATCTGGCATGCTCGTAACCAATGACGGTGGTTGCACCATAATTGGAGGTGCCATTGGCGGAGGCGGAGGTGTCGACGACACTGTCTGAATGTTTGAGGGAGTTTGTATTGGAGGTGGCGGTGGAACCATGGTCTGCGGAGTATACGCAGAATTTATTGAACCAGTTTGTATTTGAGGCGAAGGTGAAGGTGAAGGCGGAGGCGGCGGAGGTGATGCATACGAAGTTACCGCAGACTGCGAAGGAGGCGGTGGAGGTGGCGGAGGCGGTGACATTGCTTGAATATTAATCGGTGAACTCACCGGTGGATCAATCTGCAATTCCCTAGTACTTTCCTTTTTAGGAAGTTCAATTTTCATTGAAGGACCGTCACTGGTAGCAGCCATTGCTTGTGCAACGACCTTTCTACATAATCCTGGATCAAAAGGCTTCACTAGTCGCCCACTGAATTTTAAATCTGAAATCACTCTTTCATCTAATTTTTCAAAAGCACTCACTAGTAAAATAAATTTAACTGACGATAATTCTGATTTTTGATTCACAATATTTTTTATTTCGAAAGCATTTTTTTGAGGAAGAGTGATATCAATCAAAACAATATCTGGAATTTCAGTTTCAATAATGCGAATTGCATCTGCACCCTGAGATGCTTTAAAAATTTCGTATCCATAACTTGCAAGAGACATGCTAATCACCTGTTGCATGGTAACGCTGTCGTCAGCTATTAGGATTTTTTTGCCCATAGAGGCAAGTATTCCACTCTGGAAAATCAGTGTCAATTTTTTCTATTTAAACGTAAAAACTATGTGTGTATAATTTAAAACAGACCCGTAGGTTTGAGGCAAAAACGTCGGATTTGAACCTACAAGTCAATTACCAAGGGGGCTGTCCCTGACTGTGGTGAGCAAGCCTATTAAATTAGGAAGCCTAAAGCAGTTAATTACGGTGCCCACGTTTAACCTTGGGTTTCAAATTGACCTCGCCTCGAACTAGGGTCGACTTTTTTTTAGTCGATTTGTCTTTTCCTCAAAAATTTGTTAACAATTAATGCAGGGGGATTGACGAATGGCAATGTCAAATAATTTCATACCATCAGAAACCAGTTGGATTCATGAGCTTGCAAAGAATGAATTGCATCCCGATGCAAATCATCCACTTAATGCAATTCATCAATTAGATGCGAATCAGCTTATCGAAGAAAATACAGTCG
The DNA here is from genome assembly GCA_964589335.1 of uncultured Bacteriovoracaceae bacterium. Taxonomy (GTDB): domain Bacteria; phylum Bdellovibrionota; class UBA1018; order UBA1018; family UBA923; genus CAZPTV01. The sequence goes on along the minus strand of CAZPTV010000301.1, from coordinate 361 downwards.
AAATTCTCAATCACCTTAAAGGATTATTTTCTGAGTATGCAAGAGTGTTGAATAGCTATTCCGAAACTGGAAGTAAATTCAGCGAAATCAAAATTTATGGAATCACAAACACCAGCGCTGATTTTATGATCTTTCGAAATAATGTAAAAATGATTTTTGCAAACACAACTCCAGGAATTATTAGCATTTCATTTAATCAACATATTCGCAGCGATCTTGTAGATAGCGCTTCCCTTCAACGTCAAAATGTTGCGGACTCTGAAACTGAAAAATTTGTTTCGCAACCGAAAGAAATTATCGCTTCAGTTGGTCCATTTCTAGACATTCATTGGACATTTCAAGGAGAAATCGTTGATTGGAC
>CAZPTV010000300.1:0-3214 GCA_964589335.1 uncultured Bacteriovoracaceae bacterium | reverse complement strand
AAATACAATTTTTACAAACTGTGCTTTAACTCCAGAAGGAGATGTTTGGTGGGAAGAAATGACAGAAACACCACCTGCAAAGCTTACAGACTGGCAAGGAAAAGAATGGACACCAGGCTGTGGTCGAAATGCGGCTCATCCAAATGCGCGGTTTACAGCACCCGCATCGCAATGCCCTTCGGTTGAATCAGAATGGGAAAATCCAAAAGGTTTTCCAATTTCTGCATTTATTTTTGGAGGCCGAAGACCGGATACTGTTCCTTTAGTATATCAATCTGCAAATTGGGATGCTGGAGTGTATTTAGCAGCATCAACGGGATCAGAAACTACTGCAGCGGCAGTTGGAATTGTTGGTCAAGTTCGCCGCGCTCCAATGGCTATGATACCATTTTGCGGTTACAATATGGCCGATTATTTTAATCACTGGATTAAAATGGGTAAGAAAACAAGTTCAGATAATTTACCTAAAATTTTCGGTGTGAATTGGTTTCGCAAAAAAGATGGAAAATATCTTTGGCCAGGATATGGCGAAAACATGAGAGTTTTAAAATGGATTGTTGAGCGTGTTTCAGGAAAAGCAAGTGCTGTTGATTCTGCGATTGGTTCAATGCCTCATTATAATGATATTGATTGGTCAGATATGGAATTCATGACTGAAGAAAAATTTAATGAACTGACTTCAATAGAAACAGACAAATGGAAGTCTGAAATTGAAGGAAGAGCAGAGTTTTTTGCAAAATTTGGCAATAGACTTCCCAAGGAATTCAGAGCGGTGCATGAATCAATCCTAACAAAGCTCGGCGTTAGAATCGATTCTAAAAAAAACAGTCTAGAACTTAGTTTATAAGAAAAATTTAAAGGTTTACTTTAACTAACCCCTGCATGACAATGCAGGGGTTTTTTATTGATCTTTTTGATGGAGGAAATTTATGTCTGAAGCAAAAAAAATCGCACTAGTGACAGGAGCTAATCGAGGTATTGGTTTTGAAGTTTCAAAACAGTTGTCGTCAAATGGCTATACGGTATTAATGGGTTGTCGAGATGTTCAAAAAGGTGAGGCAGCTGTCAAACAATTAAGAAACCTAGGTTTAAATGCTAGTTTTTTAGAGTTGGATGTATCAAATCCACAAAGTATAGAACGTGCTTACGACTCTGTATTAAAGAATTATGGAAGACTTGATGTTTTGGTGAATAACGCTGGCGTATTTAGAGACGACTTTGATAATTCAACGGCTTTCAAAGCAGATCCAAATGCAATTTTAGAAACTTTTCGTATAAATGCATTAGGTCCATTCATGATGTGTCAAAAGTTTATTCCATTAATGAAGAAAAATAATTATGGAAGGGTCGTTAATATATCAAGTGGAATGGGACAATTATCAGAAATGAACGGTGGCTTTTCAGGGTATCGCATTTCAAAGACAGCATTAAATGCAGTTACAAAAATATTTGCAGATGAATTAGATGGTACAGATATTTTAGTAAATTCTGTATGTCCTGGTTGGGTTAAAACCGACATGGGTGGAGCAGGCGCAGAGCGAGAAGTAGAAAAGGGTGCAGAAACTCCCGTTTGGCTCGCATTGCTTCCAAAAGGTTCAAAAACAGGCGGATTTTTTAGAGATAAAGAAGAGATTGATTGGTAGGACTTGTCAATTTTATAAAGATTAACTAAAAGACGTTTAAGAGGACTAAGAAATGAAAAAATTCACATCAATATCGGATTTCATGAAACATCACTACAGACATTTCAATGCAGCAGCAATGATGGATGCAGCGGAAGGATATAAAAAACATCTACAGCAAGGTAATAAAATGATGGTTACTTTGGCAGGTGCTATGAGTACTGCAGAGTTGGGACTTTCACTTGCTGAAATGATTCGACAAGATAAAGTCCATGCTATTTCTTGTACGGGTGCAAACTTAGAAGAAGATATTTATAATCTAGTTGCTCATAATCATTATGTCCGCGTTCCACATTACCGAGACTTAACCGGGCAAGACGAATTGAATCTTTATGAAAAACATTTAAATCGTGTAACAGATACTTGTATTCCAGAAGAAGAAGCAATGAAAAAAATCTGGCGAGTTGTTGCAGCAGAATGGAAAGAAGCTGAATCAAAAGGTGAGCGTTTTTTCCCTCACGAATATTTTTATAAGGTTCTTAAAAAAGGCTCATTAGCTAAAGAATATCAAATTGATCCAAAAGACTCGTGGATGATGGCTGCAGCTGAAAAAAATCTACCGATGGTTGTTCCGGGTTGGGAAGATTCAACGTTAGGAAATATGTATGCTAGTTTTTGTATTTCAGGAGAAGTAAAAAACGTTCATACAGTTCGAACGGGCATTGAATACATGACGTCGCTTGCCGAGTGGTATATGTCTGCTACTCAAAAGGGTACTGTAGGATTTTTTCAAATAGGCGGGGGGATTGCCGGAGATTTTCCTATTTGTGTAGTTCCAATGCTACATCAAGATTTGGGTAAAAATCCTAAACTTTGGGGATATTTTTGCCAAATCAGTGATTCGACAACTTCGTATGGATCATATTCAGGCGCAGTTCCGAATGAAAAAATCACTTGGGGTAAATTAGGAATTGATACTCCGAAATATATAATTGAATCGGATGCGACAATAGTTGCGCCGTTAATGTTCTCTTATATTTTAGGCCAATAACCTTTCAGCATCCATTTTTCTTCAGTTTTTAGTGGTGCGGATTATTTTCACGATCCCAATACGAATCGCAATTAATGCAAAAGTAATTGCAATGACTGCATGAAGAATATTAATTTTGTCTTTAAATGCTAATAAAAATAGTGCACCTCCAGCGCTTCCAAAACGATAGACGAACATATCGATAAATGATTTAGCTTTGTATTTAATATCAGTTGAGACTGGAATGTAGAACATTTCTTTCGAGAGACGATCAATGCTATAGTTGAAAGATTTATCTAGTCCTTTAAGAAATAACAATTGAAAAGGATTAGGAAAGATTGCAGTCAATGCCATCATGATTAGATTTGAAAAAGGTAGTACGAAAAAACTTTTCAATGCTCCTAGATATTTATAAAAAAATGGCATACACAAACTTAGTACAAGCGCAAAACTATTGAGCCAAGTATAGAAACGTCCAATCAGATAAGTTCTCAAATCTAGGTTTTGCGTATAATTCTCAAAGAAATGATTGAACTCAAAATCAATTAAGTTACTGATCATT
>CAZPTV010000299.1:0-3224 GCA_964589335.1 uncultured Bacteriovoracaceae bacterium | reverse complement strand
CAATCACTATTTGATTTGTCGATTGATGTATTTCCAGATTTAAATCGTCCCACCGTTACGATCATGACAGAAGGTCACGGTATGGCTCCAGAAGAAGTCGAGTCGTTAATTACGATTCCATTAGAAAATAATTTAAATGGCATTCCAGGAGTAGAGCGAATTCGATCTACTTCAGGGATTGGACTTGCAGTAACAAGTCTCGAATTTGATTGGTCTAATGATATTTATAGAGCAAGACAACTTGTAGCTGAACGTTTGCAGGTAGCACGTAATCATTTACCAAATGATGTCAATCCCGTAATGGGACCGATATCATCCATTATGGGGCAAATACAAATGATCAGTCTCGCGGCTGGAACATCTGGATTGCAACCACAGGATTTAAGAACTTTAGCTGAATGGACGATCAGACCACGTTTACTTAGTATTCCAGGAGTATCACAAGTTATTTCAATTGGTGGTGGACTCAGACAATTTCAAATACGAATTTCTACAGAAAAATTAAATCAATTTCAACTTGATTTAGAAAGCCTTGACCATCAACTTCAAGCAATTTCAAAAAATACTACAGGTGGTTTTTTAGAAAAATCAGGCAAAGAATACTTAATACGAAATATTGGAAAAATATCTTCTCTAGATGATTTAAAAAATACTGTGGTCGGTTTGCATTTTGGAAAACCTATTTTACTTTCTGATATTTCAGAAGTCACAGAAGGTATTCGCGTTAAACGAGGTGATGGATCATTCAACGCGAAACCAGCAGTAATCATTTCAATTCAAAAAGCCCCTGATGCAGATACCAGAAAAATAAGTGAAGAAGTTGATAAAATAATTAAAGAACTTAAACATTCACTTCCCCAAGGAATTGATTTAAATCCTGAAGTTTTTAAACAATCCAATTTTATAAATACTTCGATTTCTAGTCTGCAGTCAAAATTAATTTTAGGATCTATATTTGTATTATTTGTACTTATTGTTTTTTTGGGAGACTTAAAAGTATCCCTCATAACATTAACTGCAATTCCATTTTCATTTTTAATTACATTTATTGTCTTTAAACTTTTTGGACTGAATGTAAATACGATGACTTTAGGAGGACTTGCGATTTCAATCGGTGAATTGGTAGATGATTCAATTGTTGATATCGAAAACATTCACAGACGTTTGATTTTAAATTCTAAAGAAGTCAAAAAACAGTCGATATTAAAAGTAATTTACAGTGCTTCTAGTGAAGTAAGAAACTCCATTGTTCATGCGACGATTGTAATCATACTCGTATTTTTGCCTTTACTAAATTTAGGCGGACTACCTGGTCGATTTTTTACTCCTTTAGCTTTTTCATATCTTACGGCCTTACTTGCCTCACTATTAATATCACTTACACTCACTCCAGTACTCTCTTATTTTCTTTATCGAAAAACAAAAGTCTTTAAAAATGAACACGAAAGTCGTTTTTCAATATGGCTCAAATCTAAAGATCGAACCATTCTAGAAAAATTATTAAACAGTCCAAAATATCTTTGGATCTTTGTGTGTGCAGCATTTGTTTTGGCCCTGGTATTATTTTCTAATGTCGGTCGAGATTTTTTACCACATTTTAACGAAGGTACTGCAATGGCTAGTGTGATTGCAACTCCTGGTGTTTCGTTAACAGAATCCAATCGAATTGGAAAAATTGTAGAAGAAACTATTCTCACAGTACCGGAAGTAAAATTTGTTTCCCGTAGAACAGGTCGAGCAGAAATGGACGAACACGCAGAAGGCGTAAATGCCAGTGAAATAGATATAGACTTTAACGAAGGCGGCCGTGAACGGGAAATTGTTTTAAATGAAATCAGAGATAAATTATCTAAAATTGAAAATATAACAGTCAATATCGGCCAACCTATATCACATCGAATTGACCATATGATGTCTGGTGTCCCTGCTCAAATCGCATTTAAAATTTATGGACAAGAGTTGCAAGTGCTTCGTCAAAAAGCAAATGAAGCGAAGGAATTATTTTCAACGATTCATGGATTAAAAGATCTCCGCGTAGAAGCACAAAAATTAGTCTCTGAATTGAAAATTAATATTTATCGCGATGAAGTCGTTAAATATGGTCTTAATGCAGGAGAAGTTTCTAAAATGCTTGAAACGGCATTAAATGGAAAAGTAGTGTCACAGTATCTTGATGGTCAAAAAATAATTGATATTTTTTTACAATTAAATGAACAATCCAGAAAAACACCTACTGAAATTGGCACTCTAGTAGTAAAAACCATGCCTACAGGCAAACGTGTTATCTTAAAAGAAATTGCAGACATTTATGAAGTAGAAGGCCCAAATCAAATCAATCGTGAGAATGGAATGCGACGTATCGTGATTTCCGCAAATGTATCTGGAAGAGATCTGGGTTCTACCGTTGAAGAGATTCAAACAAAATTAAAAAATAATTTTAAATTAGATGAAGGTTTCTTTTACGATCTAGGTGGACAATTTGAAGCTGAACGAGATGCTTCTAAAAAAGTATTACTTTACAGTATTATTGCAATGATAGCAGTTGCTGCGTTATTATTTTCACATTTTAAATCTTGGGTATTAACTCTTCAAATCATGGTTACAGTTCCTCTTGCATTTACAGGTGGTATGATTTCATTATATCTATCGGGAGAAACATTAAACCTTGCAAGTTTAATCGGATTTGTTTCACTCTGTGGCATTGCAGTTCGAAATGGAATTATGATGGTCTCCCACTATATTCATCTTATCGAATATGAAAATAAATTCTTGTCTAAAGAAACAATAATTCAAGGCTCACTTGAACGCTTACTACCAGTATTGATGACCGCCTCTACTGCCGCACTTGCACTCTTACCTCTTGTCTTTGCAAAGGGTGAACCTGGAAGTGAAATACTTCATCCCGTTGCCGTTGTTGTCGTAGGAGGTCTATTGAGCTCAACCCTACTAGACGTACTTATTACACCAACGTTATTTTACAAGTTCGGTCAAAAAGCATTAAATAAATATTTAAATAAAAAACAAACAGAAAAAATGGAGAATTTAGTCAATGGTTAAATACATCATAATCTTCCTTACTATTTTCATTACTCAACTAGGCTTTTCTCACGAAGGCCATGATGAACCCAAGCAAATGCCATCTCCTAAAGGTGGAATTACACGAATGAATGAAAAATATTTTTTAGAATATGTCTTTAAAGCAGGTGTCGGGACAATTTATCTAT
>CAZPTV010000298.1:0-3226 GCA_964589335.1 uncultured Bacteriovoracaceae bacterium | reverse complement strand
GAACGCGGGCGGCCAGATTAACGTGATCCTGAACTCGGGCGCCAACCGGCTGCACGGGACCGTCTACGAGTTCTCCCGCAACGCCTCCCTCGACGCGCGGAATTACTTCGCGCCGGCCGGAGAAGCGAAGCCGAAATATAACCGCAACCAGTTTGGATTCTCCTTGGGCGGTCCCGTTCGCCGCGACCGCACCTTTTTCTTCGCCGACTTTATAATCTGAAATAAATTTATTAGTTCTCTCTGCAAATGCTTGAGGATCTACTTTATATCTTTCACCAGAAGGGTTTTGTCCTCCTTTAAAATGCCATAGCGGCATCATTGCAAATAAAATCATGCACCAAAAAAATGAAACTGTTACCCATCTTTTTTCTTGAGGCGCTGCTGGCTTCCACCATACTCCTTTGGGTGGAACAATCGCTGAATGCATTTCTTTTTCTGACATTTTATTTCTCCTCTATAATAATTTACAGAAATGAAAATTACGGTAATGGTGCTTTTGTTAAATTTGTGACTTCAAAAAATCCCCAAATAGTATAGAAAACCAACATTACAACCATCCCTAAAAATAATAGTTTGAATGGACTATCTAATAGCTTCTGACCGCTAGGAATTTCCTTTTCATCGTTCTTGTCATTTGTTTCCATTTAACCCTCCAACTGAAAGTACTTGAGACAGTAAGTCACAAAAATGCTCTTTGAAGTCCCAAAATCTAAGCATAACCAAGAATATATTGATTAAAAGCAATCAACACGCCACTTCAACTTAAGTATTTGATTTAAATCAATAAATTATAACAAATATACAGGCACCTAAAAACGTTGCGCGTCAAAATGCGGCGTGTTATAAGCCTTCTACATTTTGAACTGTAACGAGGAATTTATGAGTTTTGTGAAATTATTATTAACAATTTCTTTTTCCATCATACTTATTTCGTGTGGAAAAAAAGAGGAAAAAAGCCACGACACTTCAGACACTACAAGCTCAAGTACGTATTCCTTTACCTATGAATATCGAGAATTAAATTTAGCAGGTGAAGTTCTATGCACCACTGGGAAACATACTCTTTCGTCTGCGGATAAAGTTTGTTCTGAACTTGTTGACCACGGAAACAATAATCATTGTGCGGAAAATATTAGAGAAAAAACCTTTAAAGAACGTTGCCCTTCACTAGTCTTTGTTAAAGATGTGAGCTCAAAACGCTATATTCGCCGCTCAAATCAACCCAACAAAACAAAGCCAAGTGAAAATACATACGACAATTCACTTTCATATTTAGAATAGTTTTCTGAAAATTGACTTATAAAGCAAAAAATGATTTCTACCCTATTCCTGCAACGGGATAAGAGGAGAACCCATGTCTTTAAAAGAACTCAATCAAGAACAAATTCACACGATGACTTTAAAGGAAAAGGACGAGTGGTGGCTTAAAAATATTTATAAAGGCGATATGCCACAGTTGAACTTGAGATCTGCTCTGACTGGAATGCTATTGGGTGGAATATTAAGTTTAACAAATTTATATATCGGAATAAAAACTGGTTGGACACTCGGTGTGGGAATTTCATCTGTTATTCTTTCATTTGCATTATTTAAAATTATTTCAAAACTAAAACTCGGAAATGAAATGTCTATTTTAGAAAACAATGCAATGCAATCCATTGCAACAAGCGCAGGTTATATGACGGCACCAATGATGGCTTCGATTCCAGCTTATATGATGGTTACTGGTCAAGTCATCCCGATGTGGCAAACTTTTTGGTGGATTATCGTGCTTGCAATCTTAGGTGTTCTCTTTGCGTTTCCATTGAAAAAAAGATTTATCAATGAAGAACAACTTCCATTCCCTGAAGGTTATGCCGCAGGTGTCGTTTTAGATAATTTACATAGCGATGAAGGAAAAGAAGGTATTTTCAAAGCAAAATTACTCATGGGTGGAGCGGGGTTATCTGCATTGATTGAAACGATGAAAAATGAAGCTGTCATGTCTGTTATGAAGTTAAAGTTTCTTACGCTTCCAGAATTTTGGGATGATATTATTTATAAATTTATAACACCAAAAATTTTAAATACACCACTCAAAGCACTGACGATACAATTCGATACTTCGATCGTGATGCTAGGTACTGGCGGATTAATGAGCATGAAAACCGCAATGTCTATTCTGCTCGGTGGATTTGTAAATTATTTTTTACTCGCCCCCGTCTTGATAAAAGTAGGTGTCATTCCAGAAGCGAAATTTAAAGCGATCACGATGTGGTCACTTTGGGGTGGGGCTGCAATGATGACAACCGCTTCGCTCTACTCTTTTTTCTCAAAGCCTCAAATAATAATAGAAGCTTTCAAAAAACCTTTTAAAAAATCAGAAGAAAAACAAACAGACGTTTTAGAGAAAATAGAATTGCCGATGAAAATATTTGTTTTTGGTATTCCGATTGTAGGTGCCATTACTGTATATATGGGACATGTTTGGTTTGGCATTCATTGGTGGTTGGGGTTACTCGCTATCCCACTTGTCTTTTTATTTACATTGATTGCAGTTACATCTACAGGCCTCACGGCAATTACTCCAGGGGGTGCACTTGGTAAGCTTACTCAAATAACTTACAGCGTACTTGCTCCAGGAAATGTAACAACAAATTTAATGACCGCTGGGATTACTTCTGAAGTTGCTTTAAACGCCAGTAACCTCTTAATGGACATTAAACCTGGCTACATGCTTGGCGGTAAACCACGTCATCAAGCGGTAGGACATGTTTTAGGTATTTTTGCTGGTGCGGTTGTCGCAGTACCCGCATTTTACGTTCTTTTTCACAACGATATTGGATTATTTACTTCAGATAAATTACCACTTCCAGGTGCTGCAATATGGAAGGGCGTCGCTGAAGTGTTAACAAAAGGATTGTCTGCATTGCATCCAACAGCACAATTAGCTGCATTGATTGGAGCAATTCTAGGAATTCTTTTTGAAGTCTTTGATAAAAAATCAAAAGGAAAATTTCCTCTTTCAGGAGTTGGTTTAGGATTGGGCTTTGTCTTAAGATTTACTGACTCATGGGCCATGGCTCTTGGTACATTGCTTTTTTGGGTTGCTAGAAAAAAGTGTACTGATAAAAATTCATTCAGTTATCGAGCTTTTGTAATCAATCAAGAAACTGTTGCAGCTGGTATTATTGCAGGCGGATCCATTATTGGCATAATATTAATACTCATAGAAACAACACTAACA
>CAZPTV010000297.1:0-3230 GCA_964589335.1 uncultured Bacteriovoracaceae bacterium | reverse complement strand
CAGTTAGCTAAACTGTCTGCAATTGATTTTTTAGCAATATCAACGTAATCGTCAAACGTCATAGAGGTTACTTTATTGTTTATTCCGGATTCATTATCTGAATTAAAAATTTTCTTTTTGTTTTTTGTTTGGTTAATTGCTTCGAGTGATTGTTGAGTTAATGCGCCTGCACCGGTAACTCCACCAATTTTAGCACCAGTTTCTTCTGCCTTTAAACTAAAGTATGCAATGGCAGTAGCTCCTGCGATATTTAATGCATTCAATCCATATTTTGTATTCAAACAATATCGAGTCAATTTGAAGTCTTTTTTAGTGGTGGTAAATAATTTTTGACATCGAATTTGATCTTTCTCAGCATCTAGATCTGCAACTTCGCATGCTTTGAGTGATATGTATTTTTTATCTTGATCTACTTTGATAAACTGTTTTGAATTGCCTGAAAAAAACACATGCGCAGAGTATGTATTTGAATAAGCAAATAAAAACAAAAAAAGAATATAATTAAATTTTATAAATTTCATCCTTAGTCATTTTATCGGACTATATGAAAATTAATTTAGAGAGTTCTTTCGTTTCCACCGTCAATACTAATCTGAGATCCCGTAATTTTGGCATAAACCGGTCCAAGCATCTGTGCGGCAAGATTTGCCACATCATTCGATGTAATTTCTACCTTTAAAAGGTTGTTCCGTTTGTATTCATCAATGGAAATACCATAATTTTGAGATCTGTTTTTTAATACTTCTTCAGTCCATATTCCTGTGTCAAAAACAGCATTTGGATGAATGACATTAATTCGAATTCCTTTTGATGCGAGTTCGATGGCAGCAACACGAGCAAGTTGGGTCAATCCTGCTTTTGCTGCTGAATATGCAGCTGCACCTGGCCCAGGCGCTCGAACATTTTTAGATCCAATAATTACAATGGCAGGTTCAACTCCTAATTCTAAATAAGGAATGCATGCATTCAATAAATATTGATGTGAATTTAAATTGACTTCGATGGTTTTCTGCCAGGATTCTTTTGTCTGCGAATTAATATTTTGTCCGGCAGGAAATGTGCCCGCATTACTAATGAGAAGATCGAGTCCACCGAATTCTTGAATTGTTTTTTCAACTGAGTTTTTAATTTGTTCTGTATTGGTAACATCACAAACCATTGGAATAATATCTTTAGAATTAAAAGTTGTTAAGATTGCTGGGTTGATGTCCAGTGCGACAACTAGGGCACCTTGTGCAGAAAGCGTTTCTACGCAAGCTTTTCCAATTCCGCTGGCTGCGCCTGTCACGAGTGCGATTTTCCCTTGGAAAAGAGGATTCCCTACAGAGCCAACCTTTAGTTTTGCTTGTTCTAAGTCCCAATATTCAACATCAAATAAATCTTTTTCTGGAAGTGCATTCCAGCCCCCGAGGTTTTCAGACCATTGCCATGCTAAAATTGTATGCTCTACAATATCTTTTACAATCTCAGCTCTTTTTCTGTTTATTCCAAACGTATATATTCCAGAATCTTTCAGTAAAACCCAGCGTGGTGCGGTATCGAGTTCATTGTGATGGGGTTGACTGTGTTTTTTAAAATACGCATGTATTTTTTTTGAAAAGTTAGACAAACAGTCATCGACTGAACCATCAAAAATTGCAGGGGATAACTTAGTATTTAATATATGGTCAGGGGTCAGAGTTCCATACTGAGATATTTTCAAGCAATTTGAATTACTAGAAAATCCACGGGCTTCGTCTGTATTTATTGGTCTAGCGATCATTGGTGAGTTTGCAAACTTAGAAATTTGTTTTCTAAGTTGTGCAAGCGTAATGTTGTCGATTGGATTAGCTGTTCCTTTTTTTAAAACTTCATTTGCTTTTTTTGATTGAATGTAATCTTCGACTTTTGTAACAGCTTCAATCATTTTTAAGTAAGAATCTTTAGCGGAATTGGCAAAGGTAAAGATGCCATGGTGTTGAAGAATCATACCGTCATATTCATTCCAATTTATGCCTTGAGTATGTTCCGCAACGGTTTTGGCTAAAATAAATCCAGGCATGACATAAGGAATGTTAATGAATTTTTTTCCTAAAACTTCACAAAGTATACTGGGTCCGTTCTTGGTGTTTGATAATGCAACGACCGCATCAGAATGGGTGTGGTCAACAAAAATAAATGGAATTAAAGCATGCAGTATAGCTTCGACAGATGGAGCGGGCATAGCTGGATCTTTCATTGCAGCTTTTTGTGCCTTTACCATGTCAGTATCTGATAAATTTTTTAATTTAGACATTTTTAATAAAACATCTAAGCGAACAGCAGAAAATCCTTCTCGTTTAATTGTACCTAAGTCCCATCCGCTTCCTTTTACATAAAGATAATTTTCAGGTTCGCCAAAGAGATTTGATTCATTGATTTTAACGGATGTGTTTCCGCCACCATGAAGAACAAGGGAACTCTCGCTTCCAAGTAACCGTGATGTGTAGACTCTTAATTCCAGAGGGTCATTTATATCATTTGCAATTTTTGGATTCCAAAGCGATTTCATTTTATTGAGATTCGTATCATATTTTCATACGTTTTTCGAATTCTTGAGCAGCTTTTTGAAGAGTTTTCCCCTTTTTACGTACCATGAGCAAGTTTTGACCTATTGGGCTATGTGTTTTAAGTCGAGTAAGTAATCCATTTTTTATTTCATCTTTAACCATGTGTATTGGAATTACAGTGTAACCCATTCCAGCAAGTGTTAATTTTTTTTGTGTTTCTTGCTGATTTGTTTCAATAATATGTTTTGGCTTTATTCCAAGAGAGTGGAGCATTTTCAGTGCAGGGTATGCATATTGATAATCTTTTTGTCTTGAACCAATAAATGTTTCAACTTTTAACTCTTCTAGATTTTTGATTTTTTTTTCTGCACTAGTGACAATTACGAATTCGATAAATTGTATTTTATTTGTAATCAGGGCCGGGTCTTTTACATCCGTGTAAAAGAAACCCAGCTCTGCGCGGGCTTGCAAGACTTCTTCCTTGATGTGCTCAGAAGTTCCGGCAGTAAGCCTCAGTCCTACGTTTGGGTGGTCGTGGATAAACTGTTTTAAAATTGATGGAAGTAAATAGTTACAGAGGTTATCAGAGGCGCCTATGGATAGAACACCTCTGACTTCCTGTTCCTCATCCTTGAGTTTCTCCTTGAGCATCTCTAGCTCACTGAAGATCAACTCACTTGATTCAAAATATTTTTTCCCGAT
>CAZPTV010000296.1:0-3233 GCA_964589335.1 uncultured Bacteriovoracaceae bacterium | reverse complement strand
GCACAGGCATTAAATATAATTTATGTACTCGATCGACCCGTGAATAAAGCATCACAGAATTCAAATAAACCGATTACAAGGTTGGGTCCAAAACCTTGCCCTTTTGCTTATAAAACTGCACAATTTGGTTACAAATGTATGACCGATGCAACACTAAACGGTTACAATATTGATGGAACGCAGATTAATGGCGATCCAGAATGCCCAATTTATCCGCCACCCCCAGCGTCTCTGTCTGCATATAAATCAGATGGCACATTAGTCATACGTCCTTACAAACCGTTTGTTCCAAACTTTATCGAGAATACAAGTTACAAAGCATGCGCATTTCAATCTTCAACTCCAGTGGATCCAGAAATTGTTTTATCTTATGACAATGGTGTCTTTAGCTCTGCCGTTGGACCCCATAACTTTTGGTGTTCAAAAAGTTATCCAAAAGCCGGAGATATTATTCCTCCACCAAATGGAGATCCCTTTGATAAAGCTCCAAGTGAATGTGACTTAACCTCTGCAGCAGCAGCAATCAAAACCAATAAAGGTTATGCATGTTTAAAAACTTATGATCCTTTCAATGGTTCTGTCACAACACCACAAGCGGGTTGCTGTCAGATCTGCTCAGGAACAAATTGTACTGCACAAGGAGGTGGAACAAATGCCGCTGGTAGAAATGCGGTTTTCTCTCCTCCTCAAAATACTGGAAATCCTAATGTTGCATCTAAAACACTTCCGCGTGCAACACCAAATGTTTCAACAACAGGCTGTTACGATCCATCAGAGCCTTAAATTAATTCAATGAAAGAATTTTCTTTCGTAGTTGAAAATACCGAAGATAACTGTGAAAAATTTTTACTACACACCATTGGACTTTCACCTCGTTCACAAATAAAAAAATACTTTCAAAACAATCAAATCAGAATTGATGGTAAAATAGCTAAAAGAAATTCACCGGTTCAGATTGGACAAAACGTTTCATTGCCAAATGCAGGGTTAAATATAAAAGGGAACATAAAAATAGTTCCTCAATTAAATTCTAATATTAAAACAATAGTTGAAAATGAAAATTGGATAGCAATTGATAAACCTGCAGGTGTTGCCTGTCATCCTCATACAAGCGATGAAACAAACACTGTACTCAATCACCTCTCAGCCATTTCACCACTGACTTGCGAACCCTTTCAAAATGAAAAACCATTAGAGGGTGGCTTGGTCCATCGATTAGATAATATAACTTCAGGTATTTTATTATGCGCAAAGAATAAAGATACTTTCAATGCGATTAAGCAGAATTGGTCAAACCCTAATTCATATAAATTATACCTAGCGGTCGTCATAGGTAAAACACCTCAAGGCGGCGAGATTAATTTAAATCTAGAACATGATCCGAAAAATAAAAAAAGAATGAAAGTTGTCACTTTTGGCTCAAAAACATGGCGGTGCAAGACTTCATTTATCACAATTTCATCGGACAATAATTTATCACTCATACTTATACGTATTCACACTGGAGTCACCCATCAGATCAGAGCAAGTTTTGAAGCAATTGGAAATCCATTAGCCAATGATCCAATTTATAATAAAATGATTACAACAAAAATATTACCCATGAAGCTGAATCAATATGATGAAAAACTATTTTTATCACTTAAAGATAAATTTAGTATAGAGCAAATAAAAAAGGCTCTTTCAGAGAAAGAGCCTTTTTTAAGATGTATTTCAGTTTTTATTGAAAACGTGATGCAAACACCACTGATTCTTACTGACCGTTTTTAAACTCAACCAATACGGCATCCAACGTTTCGTTGGTTGTTTTATCTTTATTATTTAACTTAATAACACCAAACGGTGCGCTACCTAACCAAACATTTGCTAATGCATTGTTATCATCGGTTGTCATCATACACGTATCAAAATGTCCTGCCTTTGTTGTAACCATTTCAGTTTTACCACCAATTTGTGCACACATAGCTAACATATTAGTGATCTGTTCGTCTGTAACTAAGTCTTCTTTTTTAACCCAAGTTTCTTCAACTTGTGGCTGACCTTTCATTGTTGTCGTTGTTCTTTGTTTGAAAGTATTATCAGTAGCATTAAATTCAACCAATTGAACTTCCATGGTACCTGCTGCAATGGTTCCATTACTGTCTTTTTGTGTAACCTCATACTTTACTAAATCATTCAATGCCGGAAATGCGAATGCATTCACAGAGAATAGTATTAAAAATAAAAATTTCATTTTTTTCTCCTTCTAAAAAGTTAACGTTGAAATATTCAATCAGGTTCTGTCTTGCGTCAATAACAAATTTGTTAAATTAATTTATAACGCGACTTCTCTTTAAGTAATATTGAGAAATGACAACTAATCCAACTGATAAGACGGCTGCAGAAATTAAAAATTGATTTAAATAATGATGAGTTAGAACAGGACCCACAATAAATGCCACGATCGAGCAAATTGCTCGATCAAAAATTGACTCAGTCGATAGAACCGTTGCGCGTATAGAAGAATCCGGAATAACGTCATTCATTTGTTGAGACTGTAAGGGACCAGCAAGGCCACTAGCATACGAAAAGATTAGTAACCCAGGCAATACAAACCACGTAATCTCTGTCGCCGTTAACAATAAACCCACTGCAAGTAAACTATTATAAAGTACCTGTTTGTTTGATAGTTTTGATAAATAATATTCAGGTATATCTGGACGCAGAGAACCAATTGCTTCACATAATATCATCGCACTCATTATGAAACCATGAAAGCCAAGTGCAATTCCATTTTGTTTTAATATCGGTTGGAATAAATTTACTAAAATGATGCGATTTAATACAAAAACACCGATTCCTTGTATCATTACTAAAATAATCCATGGATTCTCAGGATAAACTTTAAATGATTTTTTAAGTTGTTCGACTGAATTTGGTCTTGGTAATTTATTTTTAGAATTTGTCGTACTCTCTAACTTCGTAGAAATAAAAACTGCAGTAAGTGCAAATCCAGCAGTAATCCAATACGGCACTAAGTATCCCAACTTTAATAAAATTGAGACACCTGAAAAACATACTACTTTACCCAGCAAACTAAATGCCCTGGCCTTACCTTCAATTTCTTTAAACCCTTTTGTAAAACCCAAACTTTTTAAATGTTCATATAAATATGAACTAGAGGCACCTGAAATAAATGATCGTGCAATCGCAATGATGATCCAATGCCATAAAAATCCAAAATAATCTGGACT
>CAZPTV010000295.1:0-3259 GCA_964589335.1 uncultured Bacteriovoracaceae bacterium | reverse complement strand
CCCCAACCAATGTAAACCGAGGCAATTCTATTTTAAGAGTACGTGCCGCTGGCCCTTGGCCAATAATGATATCAAGTTTAAAGTCTTCCATTGCTCCGTACAGCACTTCTTCAATCACCCTCGGAAGTCGATGAATCTCATCAATAAACAAAACATCTTTCTCTTGAAGATTTGATAATATTGCTGCTAAATCTCCCTTTTTTTCTATCGAAGGCGCAGCAATAGAATGCAACTGTGATCCCATTTGCCGAGCAACAATATTTGCTAAAGTTGTTTTCCCCAAACCAGGAGGTCCCGAAAACAAACAATGGTCGAGCGAATCTCCTCTGAGCCTTGCTGCTTCAATATACATTTTTAAATTTTGGATGATTGACTTCTGACCAAAATACTCTGAAAAATCTTGCGGCCTTAACGTATTTTCAATCTGACCATCGTCACTGCTTATGCTTGAGTCATGGATGTCAATTTTTGAAATTTCTATATCAGTCATAAATCACCTTACTGTTGCAATTTTTTGTAACGATTTTCTTATAATTTTTTGAAGATCTGGATTTTCATCACCCGCCTCAGAAATAACTTCTTTCACTCGCGTCCATGCTTCTGAGTCTTTATATCCCAAAGCGACCAATGCATCGACAGCTTCTTTCAAAACAAAATGACTTGAATACGCCCCTTGTGCTGGAATAGACTGAGTGATTGTTTTTTTCTCATTATTATTTTGATGTAAACACTGATAAAGCTCACGTGCTTTTTCTAGACATTCAATAAAAATTCTTTCGACTGTTTTTTTGCCAATACCCTTAATCGCAGTGAGCGCTGCTTTGTCTTGCATGACGATTGCATCTAAAATTCGCAACCCTTCGACTTGACTCAAAATCTGCATAGCTGTTTTAGGCCCAATTCCGCTGACAGATGTCAGTAATAAAAAAATCTTTTTTTCAGTAGCCGTATTAAACCCGAATAGATCTAAAGCATCTTCTCTTACATGGGTATGAATATAGTAGCTTTTATTTTCACCTATCTGAATTTTTTCAAAATTAATTTTTGGTATTTGAATGAGATAACCTATTCCTGTGTTTTCTAGAATGACTGTACCATCCCCTTCAATTTCAATGATTTTTCCAGACAGATAACCGATCATATGTTGCCAACTCCTGCTGCAGTACTTTTACGAATTTTTTGATTTAGACTTTGATTATAATGATTCATTTGTAGATGACAAATAGCTATGGCAAGTGCGTCAGACGCATCCATTGTATCAAATTCTTTTACCCCAAGTAAGATCGTTACCATTTTAGCAATTTGTTCTTTATCGGCATGTCCAAAACCTGAAGTCGCTGACTTTACTTCATTCGGACTATATTCAAAAAGTGGAATTCCAGCTTCAGTGACAGCTAAAATAACTACACCCCTCGCTGACCCTAGTTTTAAAGCAGAGATTACGTTCTTAGCGAAAAATACTTTTTCAATTGCAACATGATCTGGCTTGAGCTGTTGGATGAGTTCTTTGATTCGAGTATAGATTTCTAATAATCGTTCGTTCGATTCGACTTTAGTATTAAATTTTAAAGTACCGTGGCAATGTGCAATCAAGCGATTGCCTTCTTTGCTAATCAGTCCATATCCTAAGTTGCGCGAGCCGGGGTCGATTCCAAGAACTTTCACCCTTTTAGTTTGTTTCTTTCAACTCAAGATGGCAAGTCATGTTATAAGAAAAACACAATTACAACTACGGAATTGCTTTGTCATAAATACGATAGCGCTTATAAAGATCGCCATTCATATATTTTAACCCTGCGTTCATTGGACCATTATCTTCTAGAACCCATGAACATTCTGCTTTCGGATAACCGATTTTTGGAGCTTCGGTCAAATATCGTAAATACATCATTGAAGCTAACCCAAGCGGTTGGTATTTCTTTTTAATTCCTAAAGTAAGAATCCGACCTTGATTAATCGTTTTTTTATTCACTTTAGTATTCCAAAGTAATTTTAATAATCCTGTAGGAAATAGCTTTCCATCTCTGACTTTTACAAAAACCTGATTTACATCAGGCAAACAAAGTCCAAAGCCAGCGGTCTCACCCTTTACTTCAACAATATATAACAGGCGTGGATCCACAATTTGCTTCATGTCTTTTGCCATATGACGAAATTCTTCATCGGTCATAGGCACAAAACCCCAGTTTTTTTCCCAAGCATCGTTGTAAACTTCTAAAATTTTTTCAATTTCTTGTTCAAAATTTTTCATTTGAACTGTTCTAAACTTAATGTCTGGATTTTTTTCTAAATCTTGCGCCCGCTTGTTTAGTTTTTCGTGAAAATTTCCTTTAGCCGAGTCAACAATCCAAGCGTTTAAATCTTTTGCTTTTCGATTACCAGCGCCCTCTACCAATCGGGGGTAATATTCTGGATTTTGAGTCATCATGATATAAGGCTTAGTATCGAAGGCATCTATTTGTAATCCACATTCGTGGTTTGTAGATGGATTCATCGGGCCTCGAATATTATTCATCCCTTTTTCTTTTGCCCATTTTTCAACTGTATCAAACAAAGCATTTGTCACTTCTTGATCATTTACCGATTCGTAAAATCCCCAAAACGCGGTCTTTTCATTATGAAAGGAATTATTAGTATCATCGATTGTTCCTGCAATTCTTCCGACAGGTTTATTATTTTTAAAGGCAATCCATAGTTTTGAAATTGCATGCTTATAAAATGGATTTTTTTTAGGATCAAGCACATCTCGAACTGCAATCCGTAAAGGAGGAACCCAATTCGGATCTTGTCCGTGCATTTGAAAAGGAATATCTATAAAAAGATTTAAATCTTTTTTACTTTCGACCGGTCTTATTTGAACTGACATATTATTTTATTACGCCAAATGCTTTTCCTAATTTACTAAATACATCTAGAACATAATCTAAATCTTGGCTTTCATGTGAAGCCATATAACTGGTTCGTATGAGTGCCATCCCTTCAGGCGCCGCAGGTCTAACGACTGGAGTTGCAAATACTCCGTGTTCATAGAGAGCCTTTGTAAATGCAAATGTATTCATATCATCTCCAATAACGACTGGAATAATTGGAGTCTGAGAATTCATTGTATTAAAGCCTAAATCAGTAAATCCTTTTTTCATTTTTCTTGTATTGCTCCAAAGATTTTCAAAAATTTCTGGTTCTTCTTGTACTACGTCTAAGCATGCAAGCACCGTAGCAACTGCAGCCGGCGGCATAGCAGCACTAAACATAAATGAGC
>CAZPTV010000294.1:0-3265 GCA_964589335.1 uncultured Bacteriovoracaceae bacterium | reverse complement strand
ATCCAGCATCACCGGCAGCAAAAATGGGCTTAAAAACAGGTGATGAAGTCATTTCTGTAAATGGTATTAAAATTGATAGTTATGAAGCATTAGAAAAAGTTGTAGAAGAGCAAATTCAAAATAATGCAAATAATTTAACGATCCAAATTGCTCAAAGAGATTTACAATTTTGGCAGAATGAAAAGAAACTTCCAACGAATGTAAAATCAAATTTAGAAGTTAAATTGCCCGTAAGTACTCTACAAAAATTAGGAATTCACTCATCAGAATTATTCATTTTATCTCTAGCGAAAGATTCGCCAGCTGAAAAAACAGGCCTCATTGCAGGAGATAGAATCATTTCAATAGATGGTGAAAGACTGGTATCATTCTCAGATCTAAGAGAAAAAATACAAACAATTGGTGATAAAAAAGGTAAGGTTCAGTTAGAGTTTGAACGATATGGAAAAGTGCTAAAAAAAGAATTAACACCTTCTTTTGTTGAAAACAAAGATAGTCTTGGACATTTAGTTAGACAATATATGATTGGAATTTTTCCTCTTTATATTCAAAGAGAACCTGTTGTTATGATTGAAAGGCTTTGGAATCCATTTGTAATTGTTTCAGAATCTTGGAATAGAGCACTTGATTTAAGTGTGAAAACTTTTGTTTCATTGAAAAAACTTGCAACCAGAGAAGTATCGATGGGAACACTAGGTGGTCCTTTGTTAATTGGTAAATTAGCAGGCGATTCGATGGAAAGAGGTTTGACATATTTTTTAAGAGTGATGGCGCTAATTAGTATTAGCCTTGCAGTTTTTAATGTTCTTCCAATTCCAATTTTAGATGGTGGGCACATTGTCATATTAATGATTGAAGTCATACGTGGAAAGCCATTTTCAATTCGCCAGTCTGAATTAGTTCAGCAAGTCGGATTGACTTTAATTTTATTACTCCTTGTCGTCGTGATGTTTAATGATATTTCAAGAGTGGGAATTCCTGCAATTAAACACATGCTTGAGTAGTTGAAATGAAGCTGTTGGCAATTGACACCTCACAACTACAAGCGACCGTATGTTTACTTGATAACGATAAAGTAATTAGATTTAAATGTGGATCTACATCGGTTGCTCATAGCGAGTCTTTGCTTCAGCTTATCGACGAAGTTCTGCTTGATGTGAAGATCGGGGATCTTGACGGATTTGCTGTTGGAATCGGGCCTGGTTCTTTTACTGGAATACGTATTGGTATGGCTACGATTAAAGCCTTTGCTCAAATTACAAATAAAAAGATTATACCATTTTCTTCTTTATATGCATTGGCATGTTCTCAAAATAATCCAGAGAATAGAAAAATAGTCGTACTGCCGAATGCGTATCAAGGACTGATCTTTGCGGGATACGAAAATAATGAAAACGAATGGATTGAAGAAGCAATTACAATTAAACATTTATTTGATCGAATTGAATCCTTACAATTGAAGCGATCTTTTATTTTTACGGGCTCAGGAGTTGTAACATTCGAGTCTGAAATTTTAGAATTAAACACACATTACAAATATGACATTCAGTTTGGACGCGAAATGAATATTAATCAAAATGGTATTTGTAGACTTTTGTGCCAAGGATTATCAAAAGGCAATTCATCTTTTTTAGATATTCATGAAATAAAGGCAAATTATATCCGTCCGAGCCAGGCAGAGATCAAATTACAATCCGTTCTTGCGAAAGAATAGTCTTTCTTGGTAATCTATATCCCATGAGAAAAATATATATTCTACCAAACTTGTTTACTACAGCGAATATGTTTTGTGGCTTTGCAGGGGTAGTGTCAGCTATCAAATCAGACTTTTTAAATGCTGCATGGATGATACTTATAGCAATGATTTTTGATTTAATGGACGGTCGAATTGCACGATTAACTAGGACAACGAGTAAGTTTGGTGTTGAATATGATTCTCTTTCAGATTTGATCTCATTTGGTCTGGCTCCTGCAATCATTTCGTATCTTTGGGTGCTTACTCAATATGGAAGAATAGGATGGCTTGTAGCATTTTTTTATTTAGCCTGTGCAGCTCTACGCCTTGCAAGATTTAATATTATGACAGATGTAGTTCCTAAAAATTATTTTCAAGGTCTTCCATCCCCATTTGCAGCAGCATCATTAATGACATTTATAATTTTTATTAATGAAACGAAAATGCAATTACCTTCTTCAAAAATTGTTTTTGGGTTGTTACTTTTTATTGGATCACTGATGATCAGCACAATTCGATTTCCATCTTTTAAAGAACTTAAAATAAAAAAAGAAAACACCTTTGGCGTTTTAGCTGTTGGTGTATTGGCTTTAATTTTAATTGCTGTAAACCCTGAGATTGCTTTATTTACAGTGGTTTATCTTTATGTTTTTGCTGGATTTATAACTGGTACGATTCATTGGTTTATGAGGGATGCCTCAGTTGACGTTAAAGTGCATGATGAAAAGCTACAATGAATAAAGTGAGTTTGCGTATTGCCGTAATTGGCGCTACAGGCGCAGTGGGCAGAGAAGTAATTAAAATTATTCAAGAGAAATTTAAATCTGTTCATATTCAATGTTTTGCTTCAAATAAAAGTATAAATAAAAAAATTAAAATTTTAAACAAAACCTATATTTTACAACGATTAACAAATAAAAGCATTCAAGGTTTTCACTTTGTTTTTTTCACAACTTCAAGTGAAATTAGTAAAAAATGGGCCCCAATAATTCGACAAACGGAAGCATTTATTATTGATAATTCCAGTGCATTTCGAATGAAAAAAGAAATTCCATTAGTTGTTCCGGAAATTAATGGTGAAGAAATTATTAAAAAAAAATCTAAAATTATTGCAAATCCAAATTGTACCACAGCTCAAATGGTAATGGTTTTGAAACCACTTCATGATCAATTTAAATTAAAAAGAGTTATTTTATCTAGTTATCAAGCCGTTTCTGGCAGAGGTCATAAAGGTTCAGAGGAATTTTTAACTCAAATAAAATACGGTTCAAATAAGATTAAGCCGAAGCAGTTTCCACATCCCATCGCATTCAATTGTATTCCTCAAGTGGATGTATTTGGAGAGCAAGGTTTTACAGGGGAAGAGTGGAAAGTAATGAATGAAACAAAAAAAATATTAAATCTTCCTCGGTTAAATATAACAGCAACATGCGTGAGAGTACCTGTTCTTAACGCACATTCAGAGTCAGTGATTATTGAAACTTTTAAGCCAATTTCGGTAAATAGAGCTCAGTCAGTCTTAAAAAAATT
>CAZPTV010000293.1:0-3284 GCA_964589335.1 uncultured Bacteriovoracaceae bacterium | reverse complement strand
CACGTTTTTTCATTCCTCCAGATATTTCGCTTGGATATTTATCTAGAGTTTGCGTTGGATCTAAACCAACTGCACGAAGTTTGGTTTCAACTTTTTCACGCACTTCGGAAACACTAATTCCTCGTCGGTGTTCAATTAAAGGAAACGCCACGTTTTGAAAAACAGTTAAATCATCAAATAGTGCTGAATATTGAAAAAGCATTCCGAAGTACTTTCGGAGTTCGTTTAATTTATGTGAATTTTTATATGGAATTTTCTCTCCGAAAATATCAATTTCACCTTTATCAGGCTCAAGTAAGCCTAAAATATGCTTTAATAGAACTGATTTACCAACCCCAGATGGGCCTAAAATAAAATTAACTTTTCCTTTTGGAAATTGAATGTCGATTCCACGATAGACATGAAACCGTCCGCCCCGAAAGCTCTTATGAATATTTCGCACTTCAACTGCGATTTCTTCTTTCATAATTATTCGAAGTTATAATCCGCTGGAATAAAGAACCGAACGAATCATCATAGTCAGAAAGTAATCTGAAACTAAAATCAATACGAGCGTCAAAACGACTGCCTCGTTCGTAGACTTTCCGACGGCTTCTGCTCCTCCTTGAGTTTTATAGCCTTTGTAAGTTCCAACTGTAGCAAAAATTATCCCAAATATCGCAGCTTTAATCAATCCTTGAGCAAGATCCTTTGGCTCAACGAACTCCTGTAAGTGGGAAAAATACAGCACAGGATCGATACGTAGAATCACACTCCCTGTAAAATAACTGCCGATATTGCCTACATAAATAAAGAGAGTAGTCAAAAGTGGTAAACCAATCATACTTGCAATAATTCTCGGAGTAACAAGATATTGCATTGAGCTTACTGCCATTACATCCATCGCATCGATTTGTTCAGTCACTCTCATTGTTCCTAATTGCGCTGCCATTGCAGCACCACATCTTCCAGTAACAACAATTGCAGTAAAAACAGGACCAAGTTCACGCACAAACGCAATCGCTGTTGTAGGGCCAACCAATGCATCTGCATTAATAATTTTAAATCCAAAGTAGACTTGAACCGCAAAAACCATTCCTGCAAAAATCGATGTAAGACAAACTATAAATAGTGATTTATTAGCTATAAAAATGAATTGTTCAATAAAATTTTTATAACGAAAAGGGGGTTTAAATAGCCATTTCATAGCCTCTAAAAAGAAGGCAGCCATTCGACCTAGTTCTTCAACATAATTTAAAAATTTACTTCCAAGGTTTTCGATCCAAATCATTTCGTATAAACTCTGGGTACCCGTTGGTTAATTGAAGTTAGCATTTCATAATTAATTGTATCTGAGTTTTGTGAAAGATGCTCACCTTGTTTCAAATTTTCACCAATTAGTGTGACCCATTTTCCAGGATTAATTTTTATACCAACACTCATAAGATCCATGCTGATTCGACCAAGAACCTTTACTGATTTGTTTTGAAGCAAAATGGATTTATTTGAAAGCGAGCGATGAATTCCGTCGCCATATCCAATACTTAAAATACTTTGTTCAAGCGATTGTTCAACGGCAAAGGTGCCGCCATAACCTACACGATCACCCGTTTTTAATTTTCTATCTAAAATGCATTTTGCTTTTAATTGCATTGCGGGCTTAATTCCTAATTTTTCACCTGTACTTCCTGCATATCCATAGATTCCGATTCCTGGACGAATTAAATTACACGTTTCACCCATTCCACATAAATCCTCTCGCAAACTCGCCATTGTATTTGCAGAATGAATATAATTTAAAGGTATCTTTGAAAACATTTGTACAACTTCTTTAAATCGAAGTGTTTGATCAAAGTTTGTTTTTGCATTTAGTTTTTCTGACTCTGAGTAATGAGTACAAATACCCAAAACTGGGTTCCATTTTTTCTTTAAAACAAAACCCTCGACTAAATCTAGAACTTCTTTAGTTTCATGCAGGTCTATTCCTAATCGATTCATCCCAGTATTAAATTTAATCTGGAATTTAAAATTTCTAACCCTATTCGAATGGGTCAATGCTTTTTTGACATCTTCTAACCGAAAAAGGATTGGAATCAAATTTTCTTTAAGGCAGAGTTTGAGTCGATCTTCTGTCCACGGACTGGATCCTGAAAAAATCCATAGTGGAGCTTGAACTTGATTAGATCGAAGACATATTGCTTCGTCGATACTGGCAACGCCCAGTGCGACTACACCTTTTTCATTTGATAATGATTTTGCAACTTCAACAATTCCGTGTCCATATGCATTACTTTTAATCATTGGCACTGAGAATTGAATTTTATTTTTTGAGTTTTTTTCTGCGGTCTTAGTAATGATTCTAAGATTTTTTTTAATTTGCTCTAAGTAAACTACGGCTAATGCACGTTCGTTCATGCTGTTTCCTTAAAACATCTAAGCCCAATCTCGAGAATATTCTTAACAACTGGCATCCGATCAACAGCAACAATCTCTTTTTCAGTTTTTGGATTTTGTAATTGTCCAACGACTAGAATTCCTATTCGTTTCTCACCTTCCATTATATTCAATGTTCTCAAATCAGAATCTCCAATTCGAACAATAAATTCATTTCGCAATAATTCATCGCTCCCATCGCCTTGAATTGAATCAATTTCAATTCCTCTGATTAAACCCAAATCCCATGGCTCAACCGCATGTTCACCAACTAATCGATCACCAAAATCTTTAAACCAAGCAATCGGTATTTTATTTTCAGAACAATTCTCAGAAAGATAGTTTAAAAACAGATCGATAAACTCTATGCGAGAATGAGCATTGCTTATGGAATTTAATATTGAAACCTGAAACGCTTGTTCAGATTGGAGTTGTAAAACTGTCTGCATTAAATCTGAAGAATCATCTTTTTGGGTCAAAATTGGCTTGTCTTCAATGCTACTAACTCTATCTGCAATTTCAGACTCTGAAACAATATTACGATACTCAGGCGCTAAATTTTTCATTTGTTTCTGCATAAAAATAAAACAAACCAATCCAATCAATAATGGAACACCCAATGCGACGTAAACTTTTGGATCAAATTCAAAATCATCCCAAGGTTTTTCTAATTCTGTTTCAGTTAGTATAGTCATCACACTTCCAGATACTCGTTTCATCGAAGCAATTGCATCTTTTCGAATATTATTTTTATAACGAATTGTTGGAATTGCTTTTGGATCAGTAATTGGTGGAATACTAACTGCTACTTTATAAGATTCATCATTTAAGATTGAGATCCCTTCAGAACGTGCATCTGGATGGCAAACAAC
>CAZPTV010000292.1:0-3284 GCA_964589335.1 uncultured Bacteriovoracaceae bacterium | reverse complement strand
TCTTTTTTAACTTTTGGACCACAATCTTACTGTTTTCTTGATGCTGGTAAATATTTTTTCTTCGCTTTTTTGTTTTTTTTTTTTTCTTTCTTTTTCTTTATCAACACTATCTTTTTTATCTGAGAAAAAAGCATCGTTTTTAATGGAACTATTGATTTTAGATGCAAGTAAAGATTTTGCTTGGGTAGCGGTAGGTTGAAGATATTCACGATCGACTAATTTTTGTGCTAATACCGAATGGTTCAGGACTGTGAATTGAATTTTATCGTCACCGATATTTTTATCAATCATTGTTCCATCATTTAATGAAACAAAGTTTTTAGTGATATTATTATTTTGTTTGTCCTGAATAGATGTGGGTTTGTTTTGACAACCAAAAATCGAAGTCAATGCAACCGTTGTAAGAACTGTAATTCTTGGTAATTTATTTAATCCCTTGAACATAGAACACTCCCCCTGGATGGATAATCATAAGTAATGAGTTGATAGATCAAATGAAGCGAAGTGTCACGTTTTTTTGTTTAATGTTTGCGAATTGTATTAAAATCTTTTTTATTTCTTATATAACTAATTTTTAAGGAGTTTTCGATCAGATTACTTGACCATTTTGGTTAGCCATTTTCTCACTGACGTCATAAGAGCATCATTAGTATTATCAAACTCTGCGTAGGCAGCAAAAATTTGAATTGAATTGGGTAGTAACCAAGTATTGGAAATAGTCATGAGAAGTGTATTTTGATTTCCTGTGATATCCCAAATGAGTGGCCCGCTTATTTGTAGCACACTTCCTTTTGTAATTACGTGCGGGCTTTTAATTGTAATTCCAAATTCATCGACCTCAAAGGCATCCATTTCAATAGTCATGATTCCAGGTTCGCCTTCTTGTGGGAGAAAAGCTGAAGGATATTTATTTTCGACTAAATCTCCAGAAGCTGCAAATCGAGAAACTTTTGAAATCAATAAATCTTTATCGATCGGCTTCATGATGAAGTCATTTGCGCCTAGTTCGATTGTATGAGTAACAGTGAAAAGATCACTGTTTCCTGACATCACAATAATTGGAACTTTATTTTTATATTTATCGCGAACCATTTTAACTAAATCAAATCCAACGGGTTGATTTTTGTACATAATATCAATCAGGCAAACATCCGGACAAATGGTTTGTAATTTAGATTGAAAAAGCTCAGGTGTCGTCGTCGTTACAGTTTGAAATCCAATATGATTTAAAAATAATGTGACGGCTTTATTTATATCCACGTCATCATCAAAAGTAAGTACAATGGGTTTTCTTGTAAGTGAGCTCATCTCAATTTACGCAAAGCCTTTCGAAGCGTGACCGCCGTTTCATGTGTTAATCCAATAAAATTTATTTCTGAAAAATAAAGTCCATTGCCTATGAATCGTGAATTCCTATTGCTTGATTTATACATAGGTACTGGAATATTTAATTCATCTAAAAATTTTGACGAAACA
This sequence comes from uncultured Bacteriovoracaceae bacterium, assembly GCA_964589335.1. Lineage (GTDB taxonomy): Bacteria > Bdellovibrionota > UBA1018 > UBA1018 > UBA923 > CAZPTV01. Next base: position 1,808 of record CAZPTV010000292.1, on the reverse strand, counting down.
GCAACGTTACTAAAAGGTGCTATATTTACGGGTGCTTCTAGTGAAAATGAAACTTCACTTAAGGCACGAATTGTTGTTTTGAATGTAACGTTGACACGAGAGTCATTGTAGTTTTCTAAAGATAACTTTGGGAAAGTTTTATCATGGAGTGCTTTTTTTATTTTTTGCACTAAGATACTCGCTTGAAATGGCTTTATGCAATAATCCGTTGCTCCAAGGGAGAACGCTTTTAATACTGAATGCTTATCCTTTAATCCACTGAGTACTATGGTTGGAACGTTCTGAAGTTGAGGATTTGTAAGCTTCTTTTGGAGTAAATCAAAACCGGTTTCTTTTGGCATATTCAAATCTGTAATTATAATGTGTGGAATCTTTTTTTCGGCGATGTCTAAGCCTTCGGCAACAGAATTTGCTGTATGTACAGTATATCCGTTTCCTTCAAGAATTTTTCTAGCAAGGGTACAGATGTCTGGATCATCATCGATGATGATTGCAACTTTACCGGTACTCATAATGGTTTGATTTCGAATTTTTGTTTAAAGTTCGACATAGATAATTTCCAATTCCTCTAAATATTTTTTCATTTTTGAAAATTCAAGCGTTGCATCTTCAAGATTATTTTTTTCAGCACAACTTTCTAAATTACTGCCAATTTCTGAGAGCTCTTTAAAACCATAGCTTCCACTTGAGCCTTTCATGCGATGTCCAATATTACGAATCGTTGAAAAGTCACGATTCTGTAGTGCCGTAGAAAGGGAATGGATGTCATTATGACGGTTCTGAATAAAATCAGGAACAATATCTTTTAAAAAAGTTGAAATCTGTACGGTGTGCTTTGCCATATCCATAGAATATTATATGAAGAAATGAACGGTACAACAATCAGGCAAATTCATCCTTGAGGAGGATATCCAATTGAAATCTAGTCGTGAACTTGCCATCGTTGTGAAAAGTTATCCTTTTAAAGAAAAGGATAAGGTGGTTGTGCTTTTAACTGAAAATTTTGGCAAAATTACTGGAATTGCAAAAGGGGCAGTAAATTCTAAGAGATTTGGTGGGGCATTAGATCATTTTGCATGTTCTCGCATATCTTTTATTGAAAAACCAACTTCAGATATGGTTCGTATTGATGAAGCAGTCTCACATCATGAATTTTCAAATATTCATAAAAATATTGAAGCTTTAGCGTCGGCAAGTTTAGGAGCTGAATTTATTTTAAAGCTGATTGAGCCACAACAGCCGTTAAGAGATCTCTTTGTTGTCTATTCACATTTTCTATACCAACTCGACCTTGGTTTAAAAACAGAAATTGCACTCAGCGCTTTTTGGGTCAAGTTCATGAAGATTTTAGGTTATATGCCAGAAGTGATCGAATGTATTTCATGTTTAAAAAAATTTACTGAAATGCCTGAACAGAGTTTGTATTGGAATATTGAAAATGGTGAAATTCTTTGCAGTCAATGTTTTGTTCATTCGAATTCTGGACGAAAAACAAACAAATTAGATTGGGGATCAGTTGCTTTAGCTGTGAAATATTTAAATACACCTTTTTCACAGATTGGAGAAAAAATTAATTTAAAAGGTGACCGAGAGCTTATTCAGTTAATAAAATTTTTAAAAGATTTTTCTTATCAACAATTTCCTAATGTGCCCAGAGAGGGATTTGCTTCATTAAAAATACTCGAAGACGGATGGAAATTAAGGTTCTAATTTTGTATCACAAACTTCACAATCCGAACTATTCTTTTGGTGTAGATTTTTTTTAAGCATTAAAATTTCTTCTTGGCTGAGTGTAATATAAAACTTAG
>CAZPTV010000291.1:0-3285 GCA_964589335.1 uncultured Bacteriovoracaceae bacterium | reverse complement strand
CTGACAGTAAACCTTTTAAAATCAGTCTAGGCGATCCAAAGAATCCAGACTTAAAAAACACAAAAGATCTTCTTAAACTGTCGGTGAATTGCCAAAAAAGTGATGCATGTTTTTTTGTGGGTTCGGGCATTCCTCTGGAATTTAAGCTAACGAATATTTCAAAAAGTACGATTGGGTTTCCATTAGAATTCTTCAAAACTTATGGACCACTCATTCAATATAAACCATTTAATTCTACCAAAAAAAAAGAGACGAGTCTGTATTTAAAATTACATGAAGACGAAGAAATAAAATACTGGGGCCCGGATATGCCAGCGGTTAAGTTTATTCAACTTAAACCAAGCGAATCTATTTCTCTGACATGGAAAATTGGAATGGAGGATCTAAATTTAGCGTCAAGTGGAACAGCAGATTTTGAAGTTAACGTTTCAATAAAGGGTTACGTCCAGATTGATGGCGCTTACGTCAAACCAATTTGTAGTCATACATTTCGACTGATACACCCTTCCCTTGCTCACCGATTAACGATGAAAAACTATCGTTTGAATAAAAACCAATCAACTACTGTGAATGGACTATTGATTAAAAATCTGGGTGTTTTGTCTGGGGTCACTAAAGGTGGCGAGAGACACCTGACTTCAATTAAATTATGGATTCAACCTCGTGGTAAAAAAGGCCAAGAATATACGGCATCGATACAACTCATGAGTGCGGAAGAACAAAACAAATTCCCTGAAGACCAACAAAAATCAAATGCAATCATCGCCCATGGACATGAGATTACAATCAGAGATGCCGACGGATTTAAGGGGCAAGAAATTGAATTTACTGTTGATAAAATAAAGAATTAACTATTTTTATGAATCAATATTCAGTGTAATTATGGTAGCAGAAATTAAATGAAAGATTATCCGTTTTATTGGATTGATGCATTTTCAAATAAACCACTCAGTGGAAATCCTTGCGCAGTTGTTTTAAATGCGGACACAATCTCTACAGAGACAATGCAGACCATTGCTAGGGAAATGAATCTTTCTGAAACTGCTTTTGTAGTTTCTTCAAACCGAGCAGATTTTGGTGCTCGGTATTTTACGCCTGAGAGAGAACTACCCTTTGCAGGGCATCCTACAATTGCCACTATCCACGCACTAATTCAGGCAAAATCATTGAACGTTACAAAAGCCAATCAAACCGTTCTACTTGACTTACTCGCAGGAGTAATCCCCGTTGAGGTTCAATGCAATAATGCAGGAACAACGATAACTATGTGCCAGCTTGCTCCAAAATTCATGAGAACTTATTCTCCTTCAGAAGTTCTTCCTTTATTTGGCCTTTCATCGAATGACCTGTTGCCCGGGGTGCCGATTCAAACCGTAAGTACAGGTACTCCGTTTCTTCTGATTCCACTTACAGGGCTTGCAGCTTTGAAAAAAGTAAAATATTTAGATTTTGAAAATTATAATCGCCTTAAGGAAAATGGTGACTTTTTTTTCCCTCATCATTTTTGTATACAAGGGGCTACCCCTGAAGGAAATACTTTTGCAAGAAGTTTAGGGACAGAAATAAATCCGCTGGAAGATCCTTTCACAGGGTCGGCAACGGGTTGCATGGCTGCATACTTATGGAAGTATCGCTTAATAGAAAAACCTCGCATTATTGCTGAACAAGGCCATTGGATGGGTAGACCTGGAAGTGCATTTGTGGAAGTTGTAGGTGATCCCGATTCAATAAAAATGATACGAGTAGGTGGACAAGCCGTTACAATTATTGCTGGTAAAATAACTCTTAATTCTTAAATTACTGAACGACCCAACCACCATCAACAATCAGTGGATGCCCAGTGATAAACGATGCTCCTTCAGAACATAAAAATAAAACGGCTTCAGCGATTTCTTCTGGTTTACCGATTCGTCCTACTGGCTCACCTGCTGAAAGTTGCTTCAATGCTTGCGCTTCTCCATGAGTGAATCTTTCAATCATTGGAGTCATGATTACTCCAGGACAAACAGCATTGATTCTAAGATTTGTTTTAGCGTATTCAAGTGCTGCTGTTTTTGTAAGACCTAATACAGCATGTTTGCTTGCAGTATAGGCTGGAATTCCTGGAAATCCTATTACACCTGCGATTGACGAACAATTTACGATCGCTCCTCCTTGCTTTAAAATTAATGGAATTTCATATTTCATACAAAGCCAAGTGCCTTTAACATTAATATCCATTACACGATCATAATTTTCTTCAGTCGTATCTGCAGTACTTCCTTGAAGACCTTCAATTCCTGCATTGTTAAAAGCATAATCTAATTTTCCAAAAGTCTTAACTGTAATATCAAGCATGTTTTGAACTTCTGATGCTTTAGAAACATCGCAATGAACAAATATAGATTTCTTGTTCATTTTTTCAATCATTGCAACGGTTTGAAGACCGCCGTCTTTTTTCATATCCGCCACAACAACATTTGCTCCTTCTCGTGCAAATGATATGGCTGTCGCTCTACCTATTCCTGAAGCTGCACCCGTAACTAACGCAACTTTTCCATCAAATTTTCCCATGGTTTAAATTCCCCCTCATTTTATATTGATTAATTGCTGTGAATATAGAGCAATTAAAATGCCAGTCAAGGCAACTGTTATACGCGGCGCTCTTTTGAAATTTCAAACATAAAATGAGGCAGATTATCCATATGTGAGATAAATAATCTCAATATAAGTTTGACTTTATATAATATAATCGTTATATAAGTAATTATGAATATAGAGACAGTAAATTTTTCTGAGACAGATGCGGTTCAAGTATCAAATATTTTGAAAGCAATCGCGCATCCAAAAAGACTAAAAATACTCTGCCATCTAATGACAGGTGCAAAAAGTGTAAATGAAATTTCTAAATTTTGTAAAAGTTCGCAACCCGCAACCTCACAATTTTTATCTAAAATGACAAAAGAAAATATATTAAGCTCTCACCGAGATAAAACCACAATTTTTTATACGATTTCTGACAAACGCATTAAAACATTATTTAAAACTTTGAAAACGCAATTCTGTAATCAATGAGGAGGATTTGAAAATGAGTCCAACAATTTTAGATGTAAGAGAAATTGATGAATTTCAAGCAGAACATATCGATGGCGCTATACTTTGTCCGATTTCTGATTTTATTCATACAGCACCTGGAATTTTGAATACACTTAAAGATCAAGATGTATTGCTAATGTGCAGAAGCGGAACACGTGCAAAAATTGCTTTAGATATGATTCAAAAAATGGGTTACGATGATAAAATTAA
>CAZPTV010000290.1:0-3286 GCA_964589335.1 uncultured Bacteriovoracaceae bacterium | reverse complement strand
CTTTTCAAAAATCCTGCATTAATAGGCAAAAAAGTACATCAAGAACTACTTAAAACCTAAAAATAGTTGAATGTTAATGGGGGGGGGGGGGGTAACATTACTAGCGAGGGAGAAAACATGAGATTATTATTTTTAATATCGTTATTACTTTCACTTACAAGTGTTGCACAAGAAAAACCAGCAGCCTCGATTTCAACGAGTTACGAAGCATGCAAAGATAAAGATATTTTAACTCACCTTGGTCGTAGCTCGACTTTAAATAAAAATTTCACTGTATCAGTCGAAGGAAAGTCAACGACTGTATACTTATGCAAGGGTAAAGCTACGACAGTCTGGCCCGACGATTGTAATGGAAATAACTATTGTTATTTTAAAGTAGAAAATAAGCAATATATTACAACTCCCTTAAAAAGATTAACATTTGAAATTGCTAATATTAGAATTGGTAATAATGAAAAAGAGACTGCTAACCAAATTGTGTTGGCGACAAAAAATAATCAGTATGTTTTAAAATGCTTCTATAATCATGTAGGTTACGGAAAATATGAGGAGGTATCTACTTATTCTCATATAAAATCTTTAGCAGCCGCATTGGGCGAATTTGCAAAGCTGCAATGCGCTCAACCAGTTGACGAAATGGGTAACGTAAATCCTGAAAACAATGAAGAAAGTGTAAAGGTTGTACCATCGAATAAGCCACTTCCAGTAAAAACAAAATCTATAAAAAATGTTGAAAAAGCTTCATAAAATTTGAAATGAGAAATTCGTAAAATTAAAAAGGGGAGTCAGTTTCCTGAAGCTCCCCTTTATGTCTTTTTAGGGTTAAAAAGACTGTGAAAACCTAATTACAAAAAAACGATAGAGCTGAAATTTCAGTTCGACAAGAACAAAATAATAAATAAAGCCAGATAATCCTAAAGCATACTAGTCTAGTATGCGGCGTGACGGAGATTTTAATGATCGCTTAAGGTACTGACCTGTAAGGGATTCTTTAACTTCCATAATTTCTTCAGGAGTTCCAGTGGCGATAATTTTTCCTCCGTGTTCGCCTCCACCAGGCCCAAGATCTATTACCCAATCCACTTGATGAACCAATTCTAAATTATGTTCAATTAAAATAACTGTATTTTTTTGATCGACAAGATCATGCAATACTTCGAGCAATCTTTTTACGTCATCGATATGTAATCCAGTTGTCGGTTCGTCAAAAATGTAAAGCATATTGCTCGTAGATTTTTCTAACAAAACTGAAGCAATTTTTAGTCGCTGCGATTCACCACCAGAAAGGGTCGTAGAGCTTTGGCCTAACTCTATATATCCAAGTCCTACTTTTTTTAAGACTTGTAATTTTGAACCGATGGCTGGGTAGTCTCGAAAAAGTTCAATGCATTCATCAACGGTTGTTTGAAGTAGTTGAAAGATATTTTTTTTCTTAAATTCAACTTCGAGTACTTTTTTCTTAAAGCGTTTACCGTCGCATTCTTCACATGGAAGCTTTAATTCAGCCATAAAATGCATGTCTAAAGTGATCTCGCCCTCTCCCTTACAAACCGGACAGCGGCCGCCGTCCACATTAAAAGAAAAATGCTGTGGAGCAAAGCCACGCCTTAACGACACTGATTGGTTGGAGTAAACTTTTCTAATATCATCCCAAATTTTTAAATAAGTCGCAGGATTTGATCGTGAGCTTTTTCCGATAGGTTTTTGATCGAGCATCACAACATCATTTAAATGATCAGCTCCAAATAATTTGAAAAACTTTCCAATTTTTACATTCTCTTTATGAAAAAGGCGATGGAGCGCATTGTATAATGTTTTATGAACTAATGTAGTTTTACCGCTTCCAGAGAGTCCGGTGACTGCAATCATTTGATGCAACGGAAATACAGCCGTTACATCTTGAAGATTGTTTTCACATGCACCCTCGATTTTTATAACTTTACCGGTTTGTGGTCTTCTTTTTTCTACAGGTGGAATGCGAAATGTTCCATCGAGGTATTTAGAAGTCAAACAGCCTTTTTGATGGATGACATCTTCAATGTCTCCGGCAGCGATGACTTCTCCACCGCGGTGTCCAGCATAAGGACCGAGTTCAATCATATGGTCAGCAGAGGCGATTACATCTAAATCATGCTCGACAACAACTAAAGTATTTCCGTGGTCTCTTAATTGCTTCATCAATCCGATTAACTTATCGGTATCAGCAGGATGCAACCCAATGCTCGGCTCGTCCAATACATATAAAGTTGAACAAAGCTTATTTCCAAGCTGCGTTGCCAAAGCAATTCGTTGGCACTCGCCGCCGGATAGGGTTTTACCGAGTCGGTTTAATGTTAAATATCCAACGCCAACATCATCCATAAATCGCAATCGATTTAAAATTTGCTTTAAAATATCGCTCGCAATTTTTGAATCCATTTTACTAAGAGCATTTATTTCAGAGAGCTCAGTAAAATATTTTTTTGCATTTTCTATAGAGCTACTTAGAATTTCGCCAATATTTTTTTTATTTTTAGCCTTTCCAATAACAACGGCTAATGTATCTTTTTTTAGCCGAGAGCCATTACATGAAAGGCACAGGCTTTGAGATTGGTATCGCCGAATAAAAACACGAACATGAAGTTTGTATCGTTTTTGTTTTAATTTCTCAAAGCATCCTCGAATTCCTTGAAAGCCTCGTCCCGTACCATCTCCGTCCCAAATTAAATTTATTTCTGCTTTGGAAAGCTCTTCATAGCGTTTACCTGTGTTGATTTTATTTTTTTCACAGAAGCGGAGCATTTGTGTGTTCTATTCCTCAGAAGCCGGCTTGTTCAATGGATCAATTGCACCATTTTTAATTGTTCGTCGTTTGTCAGGAACAACTAAGTCTTCATCTAGTTCCAGATTAAATCCAAATCCAGAGCATGCCTCACACGCTCCGAGAGGACTATTAAACGAAAACATTTGGGGTTCTGGCTTGCGATATTCTTTTCCACATTGGTCGCATCGGAAAAGCTCGGAGAACTCAATGATTTTCCATGGCTCATTTTTATCTGTTCCTACAAATCCAATTGCAACAATAGAAGTTCCAAGTTCCTCTGACATTTGAAAAGATTGTTCAAGTGCTTCAATCAATCGAGAGTCTTCAGTTGGTTTTTCAGGCATACTTATGCGATCTGTAACCAAGTATGTGCTTTTGAATTTTCCATTTGGAAACTTCTCTATTTCTGCAAGTTCAAGAATATCAACATTGTCTTTTTGATCAACGGTTGCAATTCTTTGAAAGCCTTTTTGTGTAAGGCTT